>DATCIH010000182.1:0-8609 GCA_036507955.1 Clostridiaceae bacterium
TTTTAAATCCCCTACTTCAGAAGCTAAATTTTCATATTCCTTTTGATACTGCCTTTGATAATTAGAACTCATAAACACACCACTTTCCGATTGATTTGTATGATAAAATTATACCATAAAATCAGTCAAAAAGCAAGCTAAACCGTTGATTTGGGCTAGTTTAAGCTGTTTTTATTTTAAAGGTTTTCTCAAAAATAATCAAATATTTAATAGAAGTATTTTTTCGATTAGTATAATAAAATATTACAGATTTTAGAATGCACACATCTGAACTGTAACATAGAAGAAACAAATTTTCTAAGTGTAGTAGATTTTCCTGTACCAGGCCACCTATAATCATAAATATTCCTCGAGAGGATTCTATATATTTAAACCTGGAACTTAATTCTTTAATATCAGCACTTTCATAAACTTCATTAATATCAATTTCTTTCCCAAAAGGATTGAATTTAAGGCCAAAATATTGAGTAAACATTCTATATTCCTCCTTTCATTAGGTCTGTGAAGGATATAGTCTGCTCTTGCTTTTCATCTGCTTGGACTATATATTCTTGTGACTTAGTTTCAATCTTGACACCTATTGGTCTTCCTTTTCGCTTCATGTGTGCATTTTCATGGAAATCAACTATGTGGGCATCGCCAACTTTTTTATCATTGGAATAAATGAGCACTGCAGTATTAGTGTTTTCAAGCCATTCGGGATCATATCTAATTTCTACTCGTGAACTTGCAAATCTCTGATTAGTTTCAAAAAGAATATTGTTTATGGTAAATGTAGCATCGTGAGTAACTGTCCTCTTTATACGCAGCAAAAACTTCTCTTTTAATTTAGCAGTATCCTTAATGAATTTCACTTTTGATACCTGTGACATGAAAACATCAATAGGAGATAAATTTTGAAGTGAAGAGTGGGGCATGCGTTGATAATCCTCTTCCAGCCACTTAAAAAATATCGAATTAAGATCCTCTAGATTTTTCAATTTACTTGAGTCTACTGCTGATAAAAACCTTTTACAAACTGTTAAAAAAAACCTCTCGATTTTGCCATTATTACGTTAATCTTTACATAATAAGGGCAAAGCAGAAATTATGTAAATTTATTGATATGACTGGATTAGAAGCTATTGGGTATGCTATTGGAAACTATAAATTTATAAATTAACAATTTATTATTTCGAAAGTTATTGAAAAAGCTATCCCTTTAAAAAATTAAATTAACCAAGAGTATCTCCAAAATTTCCAACAAAATCAACACTAACCTATCTTTAATTTGATTCCGGTGGTGATACCTTTTTTTATATCAAATTTTATTCATATCTGCTCTATTTACCGAACAAACGCTTTTGCTTCCTTCTCTTGTTCGTTTTAAACGGTCAAAACGAACAAAACGTTTATTATTCGAACCAACCGTATAGGCCATTCCCTTAGTAACTAAATTATATAATCAAACATAACTCAACAGATCCACAACATAGGGAATCCAGGTAAAGTGTAACACATGTAAATGAAATAATATCATATATTATTGTATGAAAAGTCTATAATTAGTAAAAAAAGAATGGAGTTCCTACAATGATTAAAAATAAACAACACTACATACCGCAAATGTATTTAAAAAATTTTACTGATCCACAAACACCACCTTGTCAAATGCCCTA
The DNA here is from genome assembly GCA_036507955.1 of Clostridiaceae bacterium. GTDB lineage: Bacteria > Bacillota > Clostridia > Clostridiales > Clostridiaceae > DATCIH01. The sequence goes on from DATCIH010000182.1 coordinate 1,659, forward strand.
TGTATGGATTTTTGATAAAAAAAATTATTCAATAAAAAATAAATCAACTAAAAACTTTGCTAATGAAAAAGGATTTAATAACATTATTGATAATGATGGAAATGTATCAACAATTATAAAAGATGAGTTCCAAAAAATAGAAGATATTGTCACTTGCCCTCAAAACGACAACGCAGAGCATTATAATTGGAAAACTCAGTGCTTATGCACGTAAAAACAAAACTAAACGTGCTCTATGGGAGTATGATAATATCCTCAAAAGTTTGTATTTTATGTATTATATTGATTCCATATCATTACGCCAAAATGTGCAGCGAGCACTAAACAGAGGGGAGAGTTATCATAAATTGCGCAGGGCTATATCTTATGGTAACTTCGGGAAATTGCGCTTCAAAACAGAACAAGATCAAAATATTTGGGGCGAATGCAGCCGTCTGATAGCCAACTGTATTATTTATTATAATGCCAGCATTTTATCTAAAATGTTAGCTTACAAAGAATCCAACGGTGAGGATTCAGATGTGTTAAAACACATTTTTCCAGTTGCATGGCAACATATAAATTTCTATGGTCGCTATAATTTCAGTATAAACTATGAATCTATTAATATGGATACAATTATTTTGGAATTGGCTAAATTTCAGATAGTATCCAATGAGTGATTTGCTTATTCCACCTTTTCGGTGGAATAAGCAAATCACCTAAATACTATTATCACGAAATATTCCATGAGAGGATAAAATATCTATGAATAATAAACAACAACCCAATTGGCAACCTATTAAAAACATGCCCATGATTGCGAATATAATAGACAGTCAGTTAACAGATGCTAAAGAACAATATACAACACTCTCCGAGGCTCGTAATAAGCCTTATGTTTTAAATGATTCAATTGTACAACATATAATAAAAGTTTATACAGAACAGCTTGATTTTACTCAAATATTTGAAAAACAGCTTTTAAAATGGGAAAAGGAAGAGTACTTGATGCCAAATCAACAAGCTGAAATATGTCGGCTACAGGATCAGGTGAAATATTCATATAAAACTTTAACGGATATTTTAGACCTGGCAGAAGAATTGAAAATGGGAACTATTGAAAAAGTTATGGATAAAAGTGATTTGGAACTTGGTATGGAATCCTTAGAGAAGTACTTTTAGATCAGTGATTGTAAAATAAGATTTGAAATTATCCTATTGCTTCTCGTTACAGCTATGTTCCTCATATCCCAATTAATCTACTAATATACCTTTTCGGGGGGATAGGCAAAACACCTTAAATAAGATTATATATGTATAGATAACATAATAATGGTATATACAAACATTAAATGTAATTGGTATAATGAATTATACGTTAGTTAGAATAATAATTAATTTTAACTATAATTAAAGCAAATTTTATAAGTTATCAGAGAGGTACGGTATGAAGGTTACAGGTATAAATAATGGTGGTACTGCAATAAAGAGTGGACTTGAGCTTTTGTATGATATAAAATTTTGTTAAATATTAATCTTGGAGGATTGTAGAACAATGAATAAAGATTCATCAATACCAATTTATGCTCAACTAGAATCGGCTATTAAAGAAAAAATAAAAAAAAGAGAGTATATTCCGGGTCAAGAGCTTCCAACTGAAAGAGAACTTACTGAATTCTTTGGTGTAAGTAGAATGACAATTAGACAAGCAATCTCTAATTTGGTCCTTAAAGGAATATTATATAAAATACCAGGTAAGAGTGCAGTTGTATCACAAGAAGTTATTGAGAAAAAGCTTGAAATTGAAAGCTTTAGTGAGGATATGATAAAGCGTGGACTTGTTCCAGGAAGTAATGTTATACAGTTTGAAAAGATTAGTCCTAGTGATGAGATAAAAGTAAGGCTTCAACTCTCGGAAGATGAAAAAATATTTTTTTTAAATAGACTTAGATTAGCCGATAATAAGCCAATAGCTATTGAGTATTGTTATCTTCCAGAAAAGTTTTTTAATAATATTATAAAATTCAACATGGCTAACTGTTCACTTTATAAAATAATGAAAGAAGAATATAATATACATTTTAATTATATGAAACAAAGCCTAAGAGCGGTGACCCTTGTTAAAAAAGATGCCGAAATGATGATTGGAAAAAGCAAAGGAGTTGGACTTGTTTCTGAAAGATTGATGTATAATATTGAAGAAGTTCCAATTGAATATACTAAAACAATTTATAACGCTGAACGATATACTTTTAATATGGTACTTTCCAATAATAATAAATAACGTTAAGAATCTAATCCTGAGTTTTGTTTGATTATATTCTTATTTAGTTAAGCGTCTATACATTTAGTTATAATATATATATATTGCAACTAAATGTATAGACAATATTATAAATTAACGTTATAATGGTTTTATAAGATAAGGAGAAAAATAATTGCGTAAGATGATTATTTTTACTACTTAAACTTGTTTATGGATGGAGTGATAAAATGAAAAATTCATTGGCTGTGCTAAGCAGCATTTGTATCTTGCCAGACACTTGAAGATGAGCCATTACATAGTCCAGATATAATGATGCAAATGGCATAGTCAGCTCTAATAGGTGGAGCAATTGGCATTAGGGCTAATTCACCAGTAGATTGTGCTACGATTAAACGAAATGTTGATTTAACTATAATAGCAAATTATAAAAAGGTTTATGGAACTTGTAATGTATATATAACATTAACAATAGATGAGGTAAAAGAACTAATATCTATAAAACTAGAGATTATTGCGGTTGATGCAACAAATAGAACTAGGCCGCGTATGGTAAGACACTTGAAAAATTTTTAAAGGAAATAAAACAAATTTATAATGGTTTAATCATGGCAGATAGCTCAAATCTTGAAGAAGGCATAGAAGCTGAAAGAATTGTATTCGATATAGTTTCTACAACGCTTTTCGGCTATACTAACTACACATTAGATAAACCAAAGCCAGATATCGAATTAATAAAAGTCTTAAAAGATGTATTAATGATACCAATTATTGCAGAAGGAAACATTGATTCGTCAAATAAAGCTATAAATTGCTTGGGTGCAGGAGCTTGGGCTATAGTTATAGGTGGAGTTATTACTAGACCACAACTAATTACTAAAAAATTTGTTGACTCTATTAGAAACTATACAATATGAAAACGTTTATATTATTTTTGATAATGTAATATAGTTTTTAGTAACAGGCTAAGAAAATGAAATGTATTTAAATTCATGGGTTACTTAATTGAGTAGCTTCTGAATGAGTTAGAATTCATAAAAAGGTAGGGAAAATATAGATATAATATACAAGACAATGTTTATATGTATCCAAGTTCAGACGATATAGGGTTGTACATTAACAGCTCGAGTTATAAATGAAATAAAAAATTCTACACTAAAAGTTTTTATAAGATATTCCTCAAGCATTGGACCTACTATAAATACCGAAATACGAGGATTGACCACTGGGCATCCTAATTCCACTAAGCTATATAAAAATTATGCAGAGTGGTTGACAAAAAATTTAACAATAAATTTAAAAGTTATTAATTAAAGGGACTGAAGGAAATCCTGTATATATATTTTTTTAAACGTCTTGAAGTTAAACGATTCTAAGGCATGTAATTACCTAAGTAATAATGTGTGAAATGTAACTGATCATATAATTTAATTTAATTCAAATTTATTATATAAAGGAGAGGGTAAAATGTTTAAAGTAAGACGATTGGCAGCTTTAGTACTTGCCTTACCATTGATTTTCATGTCACTGTCTATTCCAAGCAAGGCATTCGCGGCCCCGAGTGCCGCTATCACTTCATATCGGGTACCATGCGGTTCATTTGTTCAGTATTATATGACGCAGAGCTGGACCGATGCAAGATGGCAGCAAGAATTGAAATCGATGAAAAAGGCCGGGATGAAATACCTAATTTTCTCTCCTTCCGTCAGCGTTGATGAGACGAGCGGAATCACCAGTGCAATTTATCCGACGAATCTTCCAGAGTTCAAGAAGGGATATATCGGTGTGGACTGTACCGACGCAGTTCTGAGGAATTGCCAGAAGGCAGGTATGAAGGTCTTTATTGCGCTCAATATAGGCAGCAAATTTTGGAACTTCGGCTGGAATATATCCGGTACGCAGCCGGATGCTTATACGGCATACTGGAGAAATAATGCGCGGATCAGCAACGAGGTTGCCTCTGAATTGTACAGCATGTATAAATCAAAGTATCCGGATGCTTTTTACGGATGGTACTGGGTGCAGGAATTCTGGAATTACACCATTTGCACCAACACCTATGAGGGCAACTGCCCTGCGTCGTCGCCGGATTCCTGGGCGAAAGACCCCAAGGTTTACACGGATATCATTGCGAAAGAAGCGTTTTCACCTGTGCTGGATCATCTGACGCAGCTTGACCTAAGTATGCCCATGATGTTGAGCCCTTTTGCCAATCAGACACTGTGCAAAGCTTCTTCAAATGCAAGATTCTGGGGTGATATCATCAGAAACACCCGATTCCGTCCAGGTGACATCATGGCACCACAGGACTCAATCGGAGCGCATGGCGTCACGATTGAGAACCTTGACGCATGGACGTCAAGTTATAAAACGGGTGTGGATGCCAACAGCAATTTGCATCTCTGGTCCAATAACGAGACGTTTTTGGATAACGGTGAGAGTACTCTTCTCGACCGTCTTGTGCAACAAATCAGCATCACATCCAAATATGCGGAGCAAAACATCACGTTTACCTGGAACCATTATTACAGCCCGTATAACACCTTAAAAGGCTTCAACGAGACATATATGAGCTATGTAAAAACGGGAATGATTGAGAAAAATCCTCCTCACTCGGTAAACGTATCTAGCATTAAATCAAGTAAATTATCCGATGGCACTTATAAAATTTCATGGCATGCGCCAAAGGATGATACGGGCATCGCGGTCTACAATATCTATAAGGGATCAACGCTAGTTTCCCATATCTACGCTACCCGGCGTGATATGACCAATACGGATCCCACATTGAATACATTCTGCACCATGAAAGAAGGGGGGGTCTATACGATCGAAGCCATCGATTTTGCGGGCAATAAATCATCGATGACAAGTTTCTCTGTTCTCTGATAAACGCCATTTTTATTTAAATCGGTAAAGCCGATGTGGACTTCGCACCGGCTTTTATCTTGTTGGTACTGCAATAAAAATTGGACTTGGGCTGTTGTATGATAGTTAAGTTTGTTAAAAATAAAGCTTAGAGGATTGTAAAACGATGGATAAAAATTCATCAATACAAATTTATGATTAACTAGAAGCGGATATTAAAGAAAAAATAAAAAAAAGAGAGTGCCCTTTCGAGTCAAGAGTACTTTTCAATAATAATAATTAACGTTAAGAATGTAATCCTGAGTTTTGTGAGATTACATTCTTATTATATTATATATACATTTAGCTATAATATATATATAATATAATTAATGTCTATATATTATAATTAAATGTATGGACAATATTATAAATTAACATTATAATGGTTTTATACGATAAGGAGAAAAATATTGCGCAAGACGATTATTTTTACTACTTAAACTTGTTTATTGGAGTGATAAAATGAAAAATTCTATGGCGATACTTAATAGCATAAAAGGTGGATTAATTGTATCTTGCCAGGCACTTGAAGATGAACCATTACATAGTCCAGATATAATGATGAGAATGGCACAGGCAGCTCTAATGGGCGGAGCAATTGGTATTAGGGCTAATTCACCAGTAGATTGTATTACGATTAAACAAAATGTTGATTTACCTATAATAGCAATTTATAAAAAGGTTTATGGAACTTGTAATGTATATATAACACCAACAATAGATGAGGTAAAAGAACTAATATCTATAAATCCAGAGATTATTGCGGTTGATGCTACAAATAGAACTAGACCGGATGGTAAAACACTTGAAAAGTTTTTAAAGGAAATAAAACAAATCTATAATGGTTTAATCATGGCAGACATCTCAAATCTTGAAGAAGGCATAGAAGCTGAGAGAATTGGATTCGATATAGTTTCTACAACGCTTAGCGGTTATACTGACTACACATTGGATAGACCAAAGCCAGATATTGAATTAATAAAAGGCTTAAAAGATGTATTAAAGGTACCAATTATTGCAGAAGGAAACATTGATTCGCCAAATAAAGCTATAAATTGTTTGGGTGCAGGAGCTTGGGCTATAGTTATAGGTGGAGCTATTACTAGACCACAGTTAATTACTAAAAAAATTGTTGACTCTATTAAAAACTATACAGTATGAAACCGTTTATATAATTCTTGATAATGTAATATAGTTTTTAGTAATAGGCTAAGAAAATGTAACGTATTTAAATTTATGGGTTACTTAATTGAGTAACTTATGAATGAGTTTGAATTTATAAAAATGAGGTAAAAATATCATGAAGGTTACCCAAAGTGTTTTGGAGGAAGGACTTAGTCACTTAGGCTTAAAAAGTGGTGATAGTGTTTTAGTTCACAGCTTGCTAAGTAGCTTTGGTTTTGTTGATGGGGGAGCTATTACTGTAATTGATTCTTTTTTAAATGTATTAAAAGATGAAGGATTACTTATAGTACCAACGCTTACTGGAAAGATAACTGATTGCAGGGATAAACCTCCAATATTTGATGTAAAAACTACTCCATGTTGGACAGGAAAAATCCCAGAGACTTTTAGAATGATGAAACAAGCAGTAAGGTCATTACATCCTACACATTCAGTAGCGGCTATTGGGGATAGGAAGTATGAACTAACCAGACTGCATGAAACTGGTCTGTCTCCGTGTGATGATAAAAGTCCATATGGTCCTATGTCAATAAAAAGTACAAATTAAAATGAGAAAGTTATTGTTAGAAGTTCCCTTAAATTTAAATTGCTATTGCTAGATTAAGTTTGGT
>DATCIH010000183.1:0-2353 GCA_036507955.1 Clostridiaceae bacterium
TAATTCATTTAATCCATTAATGCATCCTTCACTATCATTCACATTCTGTAATACTTTTAAAAACACTTGGTTTGACTGAGTTTGAGTTATTGTCTTATCAGAAACTAATGTTTCGAGTGCGTCTGAATAAAATGTTTCTGGGGTGACTACTGAATTATTCGATGGCTTTGTAGAATTACAACCAATTAATATTGAGACCGATAGAGCAGTTACAATTAATATTAATATTAAAGCAGATTTCAAGCTTTCCATTTCTCACCATCCTTAATCTTTTTAAATAAATTGTTAGGTGCTTTATAAATATTATGCTTATTCTTTCTTTTTTATAATAGTTTATAAAGGTATACATTAAAGGATATATGGAAACATAACTTATTCGCGTTTATAAAGGCTGTATATTGTATTAACAAACGTTCATAGTATAACAGAAACCTATACATAAAGGATTGATGCAATAAGAGTATATCAACAAACTATAGTTAAGGGCCTCTATAAACGCATGCAATTGGTTGCGAAAGTGTTTCATGTGTTTTAATAGATCTTATGATACACTTTATAATAAATCCATGGTAAATAAAGGTTTGGGAATATAAAGCAGAATTTGAAAGGAGATAATTTATGCCAAATTATTTTGGAGTAAAGGTACTTGAAGGAAAACGTGGTAAAGTTAACACGAGAAAAATATGCAGTAGTAAGCAACAAAAGTTCATTACCTAAATTTTCGGTTGATATTTACGCTGATGAAGAAGGTAGTACATATTCAAATGAATGGTGTAATAATAATATTACGAACTGGTGTTCTGGTATGATTAAATTAAGATAAATAAAAAGGAAGATGATTTAGCTATGAGTAAATTAATATTTCATATAGATGCAAATAGTGCCTATCTATCTTGGGAAGCTTCATATAGACTTCAGAAAGGGGAACAATTGGACCTACGATTGGTACCATCTGTAGTAGGTGGAGATGAAGAAAGTAGGCATGGTATTGTTTTAGCCAAATCAATACCTGCTAAAAAGTTTAACATTCATACAGGAGAAACATTATACAATGCTAGGGCTAAATGTCCTAATATAGTGATAGTGCCACCTAGGTACTGGCTTTACATGAAGTGTAGCTCGGCTATGCATAAGATATTTCAGGAATATACTCCGCAAATTCAAAGATTTAGTGTAGATGAAAGCTTTCTAGACGTCTCTAACATGGAGCATTTATATCCGGACTATATGAAACTTGCTAAAACTATAAAAGGAAGGATAAAGAAGGAACTTGGGTTTACAGTAAATATAGGGATATCAAATAATAAGTTGCTTGCAAAGGTGGCTTCAGACTTGAAAAAGCCAGATAGAATACCCTCATGAACTGTAGTGAGGTCTTGCTTTCTTTATTCAGGACTAAATGCTATGTGTGGAGGGATAGGAGAAGATGATTATCCATTGATGAGCTCAATGCTTTAATGGGGGAGGAGAGTATGTGAAGATTTTAGCTTTACCTATAGAAATGATTTCTTATACAGATAATAGGGGCAATATTAAGCCTATAAGGTTTAGATTGCAATTAGATAATGAGCCTATGCAAGTTATAAAAATAGATAAAGTTATAGTAAAAGATACTGAGAAATTTGCAGGTAACATTATGATTGTTTATAAGTGTCAAAGCTTAATTGAGAATATTGAGAAAAGATATGAACTTAAATATGAGGTTGGTACCTGTAAATGGATGTTGTTTAAAATTTAGAACTTAAATTACCAAAGAATAAAAATACTGCATTCGGAGGAACCCAGTGATTGCGTATAATGACCTCTTATGTTATTATTATATCCATGAAATAAAAAAGAATAACCTAACACAGGGGAGTTGGATATGCCAACTGAGAGAGAGAACTGCAATTCTTTGACCCTATGACCTGACCTGGATAATGCCAGCGTAGGAAGTTGTTTATTGGTGTATTATATATGAGTTTTTATATATCACGTTAATTTAACACAAATCCTATGGAGTTGTGTTTTTTGTTTTATGCAAAAATAATACCACATGCGTTAGGTGTATTTAGAATTTGCTCTTTTTTAACTCAATAATAGAAAGGAGAATCAATACATGAAGACTAAAAAATTAACTATTTCTTCACTTTTAATAGCCATTGGGGTAATAGCTGGTAATATTATATTTATACCAGTAGGAGTATCAAAGTGCTTTCCGGTGCAGGCTACAATTAATGTTATAGCAGCTGTAATATTAGGCCCTGGATACGGAGTAGCTATAGCCTTTTGTATATCTCTACTAAGAAATATATTAGGGACAGGTTCTCTTTTAGCTTTCCCAGGAAGTATGATTGGAGCACTTTTAGCTGGA
>DATCIH010000184.1:0-20824 GCA_036507955.1 Clostridiaceae bacterium
CGTATCCACAGGTTATATTACTTATAAGGGATTTGAATTTTTCAAGCTTGCCTAGTGAATAATGTTCAGTCCTTTTATATAGATAAAAATATTCTCCACTAAAATAAGGTATTTTTATTATTTTCAAATAATTCATTGAAAGCACTATAAGCCTCTGAAGCATAATTAACTTCTCTTTTTTCATTTTTATTGAAATTAATAGGTCCTGCAGTCTCTATACCAAAAGTTATATCACTAAATTCTGTATGCCTGTATTCAGTGCTATCGCAGCAATAATACTCACCTACGAAGGAGTCATTATCAAAGACCTTTTTATTTAGACTAATCTCAGAAGTTAATTTATTCAAGTTTGTAGAGGAAAAAAGAATATTATCTTCTTTCCTTTTGCGTAGAGTCTCACGAACTTCAATATCCAATTTTTTAAAATTCAAATTTTGCATTGGAAGCCTTCTTCTCTATTAACATATTGAGACTGAAAATGAAATGCTAAGTTCAATTTATCACATTATATCATCCAATAAAACAAACGAGTATAATATTTTACAGTATATCAAATAAAACGACAATGTACTATTAATATATATTGTAGAAATTGTATATTATTGATATAATATGTATAATAATATCTGTTTGTAATGTACTTTAGTGTACATTACTACTATTTCAATAAAGATTTTTGTATAGAATAGAAATAAAAGGTTGGGATTGATTTATGGCAGAAATATTAATTGTGGATGATGCATTGACTGCCCAAAATCTAATTAATGGAAGCTTAAAAACAGAATATGAGAATCATAGAAAAATAATAGACAATGTGGTTACAATGTCCACTATGCAGAATTTCACTTTAGAGCAAGATGTGAATAATAAAGTTAGAAATAACACCATAATTATGGTTCTAATAATGATTTTGGGCTTAGGGTTTATTCTTACAATTAGTATATTAATATATATTTCTATAGCAAAGTCTCTAAGGAATGCCTCAAAGGATATAGGTGAAGGGACTTATCAGGTAGCTGTAGCCTCAGGCCAGTTATTTGGCTCTAGCCAACAATTAGCTGAAGCAAATGATAAACTTGCAGAATCTATTCAAGAAACTTCAGTAACCCTAGAAGAGACACTTTCAATGGTAAAACAGAATTCGGAATCTACAAAGAATGCATCTTTACTCACTTTAAAAGCAAAAGAAGCAGCTGATAAAGGAAATATAGATATGCAGGAAATGATGCATTCCATGAGTGAGATAAAGAAATCTAGCGGTGAGATTTCAAAAATAATCAAGGTTATTGATGAGATTGCTTTTCAAATTAATTTACTAGCATTAAATGCTGCAGTTGAAGCTGCAAGAGCAGGGGATGCTGGAATGGGTTTTGCTGTAGTTGCTGATGAAGTAAGAAATCTTGCACGAAGAAGTGCTCAAGCTGCAAAAGATACAGAAAACATAATAGAAGGGAATATTACTTTATCACAAGCTGGATATGAAGTATCTCAAAAGGTTGGGGTATCACTTTCAGAGATTATGAGATACTCCAATGATGTAAATTTATTAATGGACTCAATCTCAAATTCAAGTAGGGCTCAAACCCAGGGAATCACTGAAATAAATAAGGCAATAACACAAATGGAGAATGTTACTCAAAATAATGCTTCTAGTGCTGACGAAGTAGCTTCAGCTTCCGAAGAATTGAACTCTCAAGCTGAAAGCTTAACTGAAGTTGTGTCCGAACTTGCGAAAGTAATATCTGGAAGTGAGACAATAGAATTCAGAGGTAATCAAAGGATGAGTTAGGTAGAATGAAACTGCTGAAATATATAAAAGCATATTTTAGCAGTTTTTTCATCTATTCTAAAGAACAGATTCAGCTTTCTGGCATACAATATATAAATATAAAAGGGGGCATAAAATAATGAAGAAGATTGTTTTATTAAGACACGGAGAAAGTTTATGGAATATGGAAAATAGATTTACTGGATGGACAGATGTAGAATTATCTCCTAAAGGAATAGAGGAAGCAAAGAAAGCAGGAATGCTGTTAAAATCAGAAGGGTTTACTTTTGATGTTGCTTTTTCCTCAGTTCTGTCAAGATCAATAAAAACGTTATGGTGTGTCCTTGAAGAAATGGACTTATTATGGATTCCTGTACAGAGATCTTGGAGACTAAATGAAAGACATTATGGCGCTCTACAGGGGCTTAATAAATCAGAAACTGCTTTAAAGTATGGAGAAACTCAAGTATTTAAATGGAGAAGAGATTCGAATGAATATCCCCCCGCTCTAGAAAAAAACGATGAAAGGTATCCAGGTTTTGACCCAAGATACTATGATCTAAAGGAAGAAGAAATCCCTTTGACTGAAAACTTAAATGATACTATAAAACGTGTTATTCCCTTCTGGAAGGATTATATTCTTCCAGTTCTGATGCTAGAAAAAAGGATTATAATATCCGCTCATGGAAATAGTATTAGAGCACTTGTGAAATATTTGGATAACCTATCAAATGAAGAAGTAACAAATGTAAATATACCAACCGGTATGCCTCTAGTTTATGAGCTCGATGATAATCTTACTGCTGTTAAACACTACTATCTTGGAGATGTTTCAGAAATAGAAAAAGCTAAGGATGCAGTGGCAAATCAAGGCAAAGCATAAAAGAAGAAGATAGATTGGATTGTATCTTTTTATATATTTTAATAAAATATAGAGTATAATGTAAATATAGAGTATAATGTAAATATATGAGTTTTGTTATATGTTGTTAATAGAAAGCATTTAGTAAGCAGAAAATGAATTTGAAGTCATAAAAATCAAATGAATAATTTTACCATATCTGTAAAGAGAAAGGATTGTGTTTTCATGGAAGTTCTTAACAAAGTAAAAATTATGATTGTAGATGATGACACTACAAATCGCTATATTTTAAAAAAGATTTTGGATAAGGCAGGTTACGAAATTAGAGAAGCTACTAATGGAGAAGAAGCCTTAAAAAAAGCAGAATCTGAAAAGCCGAACCTAATTATACTTGATGTTAATCTTCCAGATATTACAGGGTACGAGGTGGGGAAACGGCTTAAGGCAAATCCAATTACTAATTTCATACAGATACTTAGTATTTCTTCATATTATACCAAGAGTGAAGATTGGGTTCATGGGCTAGAAAGTGGAGCAGATAATTATTTGATTAAACCAGTTGATTCATATGTACTACTTGCCATTATTAAATCAATGCTAAGAATTCAAAATACTGAAAGCAAACTTAGGATTGCCTTAAAACAAGCTGAAACTGCTAATATCCAAAAGACACAGTTCTTAGCAAATGTTTCTCATGAACTAAAAACTCCAATAAATGTAATCCTTTCTGCTTTGCAGATGTCCAATATTATTGCAGAGGATATAGATATGTTGGATATAAATAAGAAATTAAATAAATACAACCATATTATGAAGCAGAATAGTTATAGACTAATTAGAAGTATAAATAATTTGATAGACACTTCTAAGATTGATTCTGCATTTATGAATGTAAATCGTAAGAATGTTAATATTGTAAAAATTGTAGATGATATAACTTTATCTATTGCTAGCTTTGTTGAAAGTAAACAAATTGAACTTATATTTGATACGGATGTAGAAGAGAAAGTTATTGCTTGCGATCCAAATAAAATAGAGACTATAATATTCAATCTTCTTTCAAATGCGGTAAAATTTACTAACCCGGGTGGAAAAATCAATGTTAGTATGTTTGATAAAGAAGATTATATAATTATTTCTGTTCAAGATACAGGTATTGGAATATCAGATGACAATAAGAAAAAAGTTTTCCAAAAATATCAACAGATTGAAGATGCTTTACATAGAAATAGAGAAGGCAGTGGTATAGGATTATATCTAGTTAAATCTCTTGTTGAAATGCAAGGCGGCAAAATCACTATCGAGAACAACTGTGGTCAGGGGAGTAACTTTATTATTAAACTTCCTAGTATAATTTTGGATGAATCTGAAGAGAAAAATAAAGAGAATATTTATTCGGACTATTTAGATCGTGTGAATGTAGAATTCTCGGATATATAGATGGAGGGAGCTCACTTGTTAAGTGAATTTGAAATTGATAAAACATTTACTTTAAAAAGCTTTTTATTAAATAGTAAAAGTATAATTTCTTTTTCATTAGACTTTGAAGGAAATGTTTTATTTTGTAATGAAGGATATAAGATAATACTAGGATATGATGATAAGAATATTAAAGATTATTTGTTAAATCCTCTTTTCCAAGCTTTGGTTACTCAAACAAAGGAGGGGCTTGCATTTAATGGTACTATTACCTTGAAAAAAGTTCCGAAAAACACTTCTTTTATATCTCAGGTTTATAAATCAAGTGATGAGTTGTTTTTCTTATGTGAATATGATAGTTTGGAAATTGAAATGATGCTAAGAAACACTATTTATCAGTTAGAAGAGACACAGGCTATGCTAATGCAGTCCGAAAAAATGAATGCATTGGGTAAACTTGTTGCAGGTGTCGCCCATGAGATAAATAATCCGTTGGCTTATGTTATATCTAATGTTGAGATAATGGGGCAATATTTCTGCTCAATAAAGGAATTTTTCGCGGATCTTGAAAAAGAAAAAATTGCAAGTTTAAAAGATCTTAAAGAAAGGTATGATTTGGATTATATACTTAAGGACTTTTCTTCACTTCAAAAATCGACATTGGAGGGTGGGGAAAGAGTCAAAAATATCGTATCTGAGCTAAGGGATTACACAAGAATTAATGCCTCAGAAAAAAGCTTTTCTAACATATCAGAATGCTTAATGAGCTCTTTAAAGATTGTAAAACCGGAAATAAAAAGAAAGGCCATAAATCTGAACTTAAATTTTTCACAAACTTCCGATATAGAGTGCTATCCAGCACAATTGAATCAAGTTCTTATAAATATGATCATCAATGCAGTACAAGCTATCGGTGAGAAGGGAAATATTACTATAAATTTATACGAAAAAGAGAATTTCATATTTGTTGAAATTGAAGATAATGGTATAGGAATTTTGGATGAAAATAAAAGTAAAATATTTAAGCCGTTTTTTACAACGAAACCACAGGGGCAAGGTGTTGGGCTAGGTTTGAATTTATCATATAGAATAATTAAGGAAATGCATAAAGGTGACATTTGTTTTGATTCTATAGCAGAAAAAGGGACAATATTTACTATTTCAATTCCAAAAGGAGCAAAATGATGGCTACAAAAGGGAATTTACTTATTATTGACGACGAAATTGAAGTATCAAATACTCTAAAACGTGTATTTCACAAGGATTATGTAATACACATTACGCAAAGTCCGAAAGCTGCTTTAAGCATAATGGAGAAATATAACATAGGAGTCATCTTATGTGATCAGCGAATGCCTGAAATGAAAGGTACCGAGTTTTTTAGAAAAGCTAAAGAATTGTATCCTGATACAATAAGAATATTAATTACTGGATATTCAGAATTAAATGATGCTATTATGTCTATTAATGAAGGCCACATTTTCAGATATATAACAAAACCGTGGAATTTAGGTGACCTTAAAAGCTCGGTAAAGGAAGGTTTTGAAAAAAATACTCTTATTAGAGAAAATCTAGATGTGGTCAAAGGTCTAAATTGTGCAAATGTGATTTTGGAAGATAAAGTCACAGAAAGAACACAGGAACTAGAAGCAAAGAATAAACAGTTGGAAATAATAAGCAATGATAAAAGTAAAATAATTGGTGTTGTAGCCCATGACTTAAGAAGTCCAGTCGGCGGGATATTTACTCTATCTAAGTATATTTATTCTAATGTAAAAGAAGTGGCTATTAAAGAATCCGTCAAGAACGATGTCTTTACAGAAAGTCTTGAATTTCTAGAAATTATAACAGATTCAAGTAAATATCTTTTAGATTTAATAAACGATATTCTAGACGTGTCTGATATAGAGACAGGGAAACTATCACTTAATCTTGAAAGTATAAATTATATCCCCTTTTTAAATAAAGCAATTAGCATTGAAAGAGAATTAGCCAAGAATAAAAATATTACAGTTATATCACAAATGAAAATTGAATCGAGTAGTACACTAAGTATGGATAAAATCAAGATTAGTCAAGTAATTAATAATTTTCTTGAGAATGCTATAAAGTACTCATCTCCTTTTGGTAAAGTAATTATAAAAGTTGAGGACGATGGTGATTATATAACAACGAAAGTAATAGATGGTGGAGCGGGCATACCAGAATCACAGAGGGATAGATTATTCAAGATTTTTTCTAAAACATCCACAACTCCTACTGGAGGAGAAAAAAGCCATGGACTAGGACTTTATATTTCGAAAAAGATAATTGAAGCTCACCACGGAATCATTGGGCTCGAGGATAACTTGAATAGCGGTTCTATTTTCTATTTTAAGTTAAGAAAAAATCTGGGTGCTTAAGATTTTCTATATAAGGAGGGGAGTGAGATGAACTCTGTAAAAATACTTCACTGTGCTGATCTGCATTTTGATACATCCTTTAGTGGATTAACTTCATCTGAAAAACAAGAAGAAAGAAAAGAGGATTTGAGAGAAACATTCGGCGAGATTATTAATATTGTAAAGAAAGAAAACATACAAATACTTTTAATTGCCGGCGATTTATTTGATAATGAAAGGGTAATGAGGACTACTATTGATTACTTGTTAATTAAATTCAATGAAATTCAGAATACACATATATTCATATCTCCTGGCAATCATGATCCGTTAAATGAAAAATCATATTATAATATTATCAAGTGGCCAAGCAATGTACATATATTTACTGAAGAGATGGGAATGATTGAGCTTACAGAGCTTAATACATGTATATTTGGTATTGGCTTTTCAAACCAACTAGAGAAAAATTCTTTACTTGAGAATTTTGAATATATGGATAAAGATAAAATAAATATTCTCCTAATGCACGGGGATGTAGTAAGTAAGGGTCAAAATAGCGATTATAATCCAATATATATTGAAAACCTAGAAGAATCTGGGATGGATTATATTGCTCTAGGGCATACCCATGAGTATTCCAAAATACAGAAAGCTGGAAGAACTTTTTGGAGCTATAGTGGCTCACCTGAAGGCAGGGGGTTTGATGAGACCGGATCAAAAGGAATAGTTAAAGGTGAAATTACAAAAGGCTCCTGTAATCTGGAATTTAGAGAAATATGTAAAAGAAAGTATTTTGTAAAGAACCTTGATATAAGTAATACAACAACTTATGAGGAAATTGTACATGCAGTTAATGTACAGATAGATGATAAAAATAAGGAGAATAATTTATATAAGTTAGTTTTGAAGGGATCCGTTAGTAAAGGCTTTACAATTAATATTAATTTAGTAAAAGAGAAGCTGAAGAATTATTTTTACTTCCTTAAGCTAGAAGATAACACAACTTATGCAATTGACTATAGTTCATTAGAAAAAGAATATTCTCTTAAAGGCATATTTGTTAAGAAAATGAGAGATAAATTAAAAACTATATCTGATGAACGTGAAGCTCAAATAATAAGGGATGCAATAAAATTTGGCATGGAAAGCTTGGAAGAGGGTGAGGTGATTATCGAATGATTATTAAACAAATCTTCCTATCAGCTTTTGGTGGGTTAAAAGATTTATCTATAGACCTGTCAAGTGGAATGAATATTATATATGGCAAAAATGAAGCAGGTAAAAGCACAACACAAGCCTTTATTAAGGCAATGTTTTATGGCTTTACAACAAATAAACAGTCCATAAGGGATAATGATAGAAAAAGATATACGCCTTGGGATACAGATAATATTAATGGTCAAATAACTATTGAAGATGACAAAAATATCGAATATTTAATAAAAAGAAGCTTTGGGAAAACTAAAAAAAATGATATAGCAGTTGTACTAAACTCCATAAGTGGTATACAAGCTAAAAATATTAATTGTTTAGAGCCTGGGACGGATATTTTTGGTCTAGGTTCTGAGGCTTTTGAGAAAACCTTATTTATTAAACAATTAGGTAGCAAAGTTAGTAGGGATAATGAAGACGAAATAATGACAAAACTTTCAAATATAAGTCAGAGCGGTGATGAAGAAACATCATTTTATAAATCAAAAGAAGCGTTGGATTTGGCCATAAAAAATATTGCTAATAACAGGAAAAGTGGAAAACTAGATGTGCAAAAACAAAAGTTATCTGATTTGACTCAGGAAAGATCTGTAGTATTAAAAGTAAATGATGATATAATAAACGATCAAATTGATCTAAACAGATATCTAAAAGAGCTAAAGATGATAAAAACTGAAATAGAAAATTTAGATAAAATAAAACAAATGAATCAGAAAAGCAAGTTATACAATGAATACATTGAACTAAGAAATCATATGGAAATTGTAGAATATGTAACAAAGGAAGCTCTTAATTTAGAACAAGTATTGAAAATAGATGGGAAAGTTATAGACCAACAATATATTTATAAGCTTAAGGAGAAATATGGAGAGTATCTAAATTGTAAGGTAAGATATGCTGAAATAGATGATCAAGTAAAAGCTACAACAGGTAGTTTCCAAAGATTAGTCAACGAAAAAGCTATCTATAAAGGGTTTGAAAATTTAGAGGTAGACATTAAGCAAAAGTTATTTAAATATCAGAATGAAATTAAAACAGTTGAAAATATAAAAATCGAGCTGAATGTTATGAAAAGGGAACTTGAGCAATCAGAAGGTGCTTTAACAAAGGAAAAAGATAACCTTGGAGATTTGATAAAATTTGAAGAGACTTCTGAAGAAACACAGCTGATGATTGCTTCAAAGGAAGAAAAAATTAGAAATCTAAAACAAAATATTGAAAACAATTCAAAAGCAGATAATATAAAACTAAGATTAGAGATATTAAAAGATAAAAAATTAACGGCGACGATTTTATCAGCAATAGGTCTTCTATTAACCCTTGTAGCAATAATTCTAGGTTTTACAATAGGACTTGCAATAGTGTCTATAAGTATACCCTGCTTAATTTATGGTATTTATAGTAGGTCTAGCATAAATAAAAGATTAGAAGCATCTATGCAAGAAATGGTAAGATTAAAGGATGTAGGAGATGCGGGTAGAGAAATAATCTTATTAAAGAAAGAACTAGAAAACATTTATAAAGGTTACAATGTAAGCAGTTATAAGGAGTACGATGCAAAATTAAAGAGATACTATGAAGCTAAAACTGGACTGGATGTAATAAAGGCTTTAATTAAAGAAAAGAAAAGAAAATTTCTAGATATTGAACAATCTATAAATATTGAAGATGCATTTATAAAAAGTGCTTTTATTAAAGAAACATTAACTTTATGTAACTGTAAAAGTTTGGAAGAATTCAATTCTAAACTAAAGATATATGAAAAGTTAATAGTTGACATAAATAGTCTTAAGGAGAGTATTGAAAACTCTAATAAAAAAAATACGGAAGTTAAGACGAAACTGTTTGAAGTAGAGAAAACTATACTTAGTTCCTTAAAGGGAGAGCATTTAACAATTGAAAAGGTAGATGAAAGTATTGAATTATTAGCTCAAACTTTAATAAATTATAAGGATTTGGAAAACACTATTAAATCAACAAATAACTTATACAACTCCCTTCTGGGAGGGAGAAATATTGAGGAAATAGAAAAACAATTGGAAGGTTATCTACCAAAGGATAAACACGAAGATAATTTAACCATAGAAGAAATTGATAATAGAGTTAAAGATAAAAATATTAAGCTTGGAGACTATTCAAAGATAATTAGTAGCTTTGAAAATTCAATAAAAACGAAACTAATTGGAAAGAGAGTAGTTGATCAAATTGAGGTTGAACTAGAAAACACCAAAGAAAAGATAGAATATTATGAAAATGTTTTAAAATCAATTAATATTGCCCTGACCATCTTAGAAGATTCTTTTGAGGAGATAAGAAAAACCTTTGGACCTAAATTAAATGCAAAAGTTGGTGAAGTTCTAAGCAAGATAACACTTGGGAAATATCAAAATTTAAAAATATCAGATAATTATGAAGTGAAAATTGAGGACAACAATCTTAATATGCTTAAGGAGCTAGATTATTTTAGTAACGGTACTTGGGATCAAATATATTTTGCTCTTCGGCTTGGGATTATTGACTTAATTTACGGGGAAGAATGTATTATGCCAATAATACTTGATGATACCTTTGTACAATATGACGATGAAAGACTTAAAGCAGCCTTAGATTATCTACACGATCTTTCTCAAAGCAAACAAATAATTTTGTTTACTTGCCAAAAAAGGGAGATAGAGATAGTGAAGGGTTATACAGATATTAATATATTATCTATATAATTTTTTAAAACCCTATATTTATGCCCGTTGTAGGACATAAATATAGGGTTTCTTATATTATCTGTGACGTAGTGCGTCTATAGGATCCATTCTTGAAGCCTTTAAAGATGGATAAAAGCCTGAAACCATGCTTAAGGCTACGCAGAATAATAAAATTAAACCAGCATCTGCAAGTGGTAATTTAGCCACTTCCATATAAGGAGCGTTCCCTGAAATGTTTTTCAAGAAGGCATAAACTGCTGTATTAATTATTTTAGATATACCTAAAGTAAACATTAGTCCTATTCCAGCTGATAACACACCAATAATGAAGGACTCTGCAACGAAAATATTCAATATATCTCTCTTTCTAGCACCTACTGCACGTAGAATACCTATTTCGTTAATTCTTTCAAGTACAGAAATATATACAACAATGGATATCATAAGAGCTGCAACAACAATGGATATTCCAGCAAATCCTAGGAGTGCATAACGGATTTGTTTCAGAGCTCCATCAACTTGTGAAGTTATAGTTTTAGCTGTTAATACAAAGTTATATTTATCTTGGGCTTTACTTATTTTTTTAAGCGACCCATCTAAATCTTTAGTGTTTTTCGAATATAAAACTAAGGAATTACCTTCTAAAGTTGTCTTATCTATTTTAAACTCTTTCTCATAAAAATTAATCGCCCAATCACTTGTGGCATAATAGGTGTCCATTAGAGTTGTAGTATTAGCAATACCAGCTATCTTCCAAGTCTTAACTATTGGTGCTTCAGGGACACTTCCTTGAGCATTACGTGGACTCGTGCCCTGCTTCATATAACGAACGTAAATATCTTTGCCAATTAAATT
Organism: Clostridiaceae bacterium; assembly: GCA_036507955.1. Taxonomy (GTDB): domain Bacteria; phylum Bacillota; class Clostridia; order Clostridiales; family Clostridiaceae; genus DATCIH01. The sequence continues at coordinate 11,200 of DATCIH010000184.1, forward strand.
CTTTAAAGCACCACCATTTTTTTCTAAATCCTTAGCGGTAGATAAGGATATAACAATTTCATCTGTGGCCCCTGACTTAGGTAGGCTGCCATATTGAATATCATTTTTAACATCCTCCAGCACCCCAGGAGTCATCATCATAATTAATTTTTCTCTTGTAGCTTGATCTGACATTTTAGTCATAAGTTTTTCATCTTTTATTACACTTCCATCTAAAGAATAAAAGGTAGCAACAGGAATATCTTTTCCTCCTATCATAAAGTTATAAGCATATAGATTTTTATCTAAGGACATAACTGAGTTTATGTCACTGAATTTCAAGGGCTTAATATCTTTTATAGGTTTATCAGTATTTTCTTTTAACTCTACAGTTATTGCATTTGATGGAAATATTCCATTAATCTGAGTATTAACAGAATTGGTAGTGCCAGCTGTAATAGATATGGCTAAGGAGATGCCACAAATGCCTATAGAGGTACCGATGGCTGTTGCCAGTGTTCGTCCTTTTTTAAGCCATGCATTACGAAGTGACATCTTTAAGGCTGTTAAAAAGGACATTTTTGATTTTGTCTCTATTTTTTCTATTAAAGACGCAGCAGTTGAAACCGTGGCCATATTCTCTTCAATAGAAATTACCTTGCCATCTTCCATATTTACAATTAAATCTGCATAAGCTTCTGCTAGCTCTGGTGCATGGGTAACCATTAATACAAGTTTTTCCTTTGAAATTTCTTTTAGTAATTCCATAACTTGTTCTCCAGTTTTAACATCTAAGGCTCCAGTTGGTTCATCTGCCAAAATCATTTCTGGATCGTTTGCAAGAGCACGAGCAATAGCTACACGCTGACGTTCTCCTCCTGACAAAAGGTTTACTTTCTTTTTCATTTTATCTGAAAGTCCAACTCGCTCGAGTAGAAGGCGGGCTTTTTTTGTTTTATTTATTTTAGAGATTCCTGATAAATCTAAGGCTATTTCAACGTTTTGAATTGATGTTAGCGAATTAAGCAAGTTAAATTGTTGGAAAATAAAGCCTACCGTATTTTTCCTATAAGTGTCTAAATCTTTTCCTTTTGCTGCCTTCAAAGGTTTTCCGTTAACTATTACGTCACCTTCAAAATCTCCATCTAAAGCCCCTATTAAATTCATCATTGTTGTTTTTCCACAACCAGAAGGGCCAACAATTGCCACTAATTTTCCATTCGGTAAATCAAAAGAAACATCGTCTAAGGCTATAACCTGGTGTTTACCAATTTTATATATTTTTCGTAAATTTTTTATCTGTAACATTTGCTACCCCTCCTATTCATCACGCAATGCGTCAATAACTTGAATTTTAGTTGCTCTTTTAGATGGAAAGTGCCCTGCTAAAACTGCAACTAAGATACTGATTACAATTAGAGCTGCAATAGTTACAAAGGGAATCTTAATATCTGTAAAGGGGATACCTGTTAGTGGGATATTTACAATATTATTTGCTTTAATGTTTAAAACATTATTGATTATTTTATTTGCAATTGGCTGAATTATAAAAGCGGCTACCACTCCAGTTACTCCTGAAAATAGGCCAATCAAAGCAGACTCAGCTTTGAAAATACGAGCTATATCTTTATTTCTTGCTCCCACTGCTTTTAAAATACCTATTTCTTTTTTACGCTCAAGTACACTTGAAAAAATAACAATGCCTATTAAAATTGCTGAAACCACTAAGGCTACAGAAATAAATACAATCATAACTGCTTGAGCAAAATTAATTAAGGTTTTAATAGCAGCTTTAACCATAACAATTTGTGAGGTTGCGTAGAAGCCCTTTGCTTCCGTCATTTTATCTCCACCAATACCCCCATTCTCTTTAGCATTAATATAGTTCAATACTTTTTCATTGTTATGAACATCTTTTACTACTACCTCAGCATTTACAATTCTATTCTCTTTCCCAACGAAATAGCCTTCATTATTAAGCCATGCATAAACTGCGTCATAAGAATAATATACAGCGGAGGAGCTTAAAGCTATTTCATCTACAACACCAACAACTTGAAAGTCCTGGGTATATTTTTTACCTAAGATATCCTCTCCGGTCATGGGATTAGTAGTCTTTTCCTGAACTATTACCTTAATTGTCTTACCAATAGCTTTGGAATAATCATCTTTATCTGGGTTCATACCATATTGTTCAATGATTTTTTTAGCCATATCCTTATTTACTAATAATTCGTTTTTATTGTCTTTTGGTACACTACCTTTCAGTGCTTGGTCAATATTTGAAAGATAATTTTCTCCAGCTAAAGCATTAAAGGTAATATCCTTTAAGGCTACATTATTTACTTCATAAGAAGTAATATCCTTAATATTCAAGTCCTCTCTAACCTTTAATACCTCAGGATTTTTCTTAATGCTGTCATAAGCGCTTATATCCTTTGGATAGTCCGTAAGTTGCAATGCCTCATCTTTAAATTTCACAGAGGTTTGTATTATATTGGCGGTTGCAAAAGAGTTTGTTTGAACGTCTATATAATTAGTGGCTCCATTACTAAGTCCGATAACTAATAGAATACCTGCTATTCCTATGGAACCAGCAATAGTTGTTACCACTATACGGCCTATTTTTTGTTTGATATTTCTAAGAGATAGTTTTATAGCATCGCTAAAGGACATGCTACCATCTTTCTTTTTAAGCGCTGATTTTAAACTATTTGTTTCAGATTCATTAATTCTTTCATCCTTTTGAACTTTTCCATCTAGAATAGCTACTACTCGGGTAGAGTATTCATAGGCTAATTCACGGTTATGGGTAACCATAATAATTAACTTATCCTGTGCAATTTCTTTTATGAGATGCATAATTTGAATTCCTGTATTTTTATCTAAGGCACCTGTTGGCTCATCTGCTAGTATTATATCTGGATCATTTGCCAGCGCTCTAGCTATAGCTACACGTTGCTTTTGCCCTCCAGATAATTCTCCAGGTTTGTGGTCCATATGTTTTTCCAGGCCAACCTGTTTCAATAAGTTTTTTGCACGTGCAATACGTTCTTTTTTAGGTAGACCAATTAAATTCATAACAATTTCAACATTTTCTAAGGCGGATAAATGTTCAATTAAATTAAAGGACTGAAAGACAAAGCCTATATTATTTTTTCGATATAAATCCCAATCCCTTTTTTTGTATTTTTTAGTGGATTTCCCCTCGATAATTAAATCACCGGTGGTGGGTTGATCGAGGCCTGCAATTATATTTAAAAGGGTAGATTTTCCACAGCCTGAGGGGCCTAGAATTGATACAAATTCTCCCTTTTCAAAATTAAGATCTACTCCACTAAGAGCGCTGAAAGTCTTCTTTTTTTCAATCGTGTATTCCTTGGAAAGCTTTTTTAATGTTAAAAGCATAAATAACTCCTTTCGAATCCATTAAGGTAGTTGACCTTTTAAAGCTTACTTATATATAATAACCATCCAATCTTAAATCAACCTAGTACTAATCTTAAATCTACCTTAAATTATGAAAGAGCTGTCCCACTATAGAAATTATTTCCATAGTGGGACAGCTCTTTTGTTTATTCTAATTCTATGATAAAGGTGCAGCCTTTTCCTGTATCTGTATTAAGGGTTATATGGCCACTATGTTTTTCAATAATAGTCTTTGTAATTGCTAAGCCGAGCCCAGTCCCCCCAGTTTGTGAGTTTCTTGCGCTATCCACTCTTTTAAAGGGTTCAAATATTTCCTCTGATAGCTCCTTTGGGATTCCAATCCCATTATCTTGTATTTCTATTACTACTTTGTTAACAAATTTCTTTAGTAATATTTTTATTTCTGTACCTGGCTTGTTATATTTTAAAGCATTATTAAGAATGTTAAGTAGAGCTCTATCCATTTGCTTTTCATCAATAAGAATAAGCCTTTTCCCCTCGGGTATCTCAAAGTTATATTTGAAACCAGCCTCTTCTATTTGAGGTATCAATGAGGCTATTAGCTCTCTTAAATATTCGCAAATATCTGCACTTTTAAGCTTAAGCTGAAAATCTGAACTTTCCATCTTAGAAAGTTCAAATAGATCCCCAATTAAACTATTAGCCCTTGAACTATTATTTATTATAATTTTTAGAAATTTCTCTCTTTCGTCCTCAGATATAGACACGTTATTCATAAGTAGATCTGAGTATCCCATTATATTTGAGAGTGGATTTTTTAAATCATGAGAAATATCTAATATGAGTTTTCTCCTATTATCTTGAGACTTCTCTTTTAAATTTTTTTCGCTTTCAATTTTTTCAGCCATTATATTGAAAGCATCCTTAAGATCACCAAATTCATTCCTAGATCTTAGTTCAACTCTTGCTGAATAATCACCCTCTGCAATTCTTGTCACTCCACTTAATAATTTTTTTAAAGGTTTTACAAAGTTATTAGAGGTTACCCTGGAGTAGATAATAAGACCCAGTATAAAAGAAGCAAAATTCATTATAACTGCTAAAATTACCATAAATAAAAAATTATTAATTGATACTGGAATACCAGCTTTATTAAAGAAAGTACCATTAAGGAATTGAGTCTTATTTGGGATAACAATTTTTAACCAAAAATCACTTTTTTCATTATATAGCACACTATAATAATATTGTTCTTGGTTCTTCCCACAGTTAACTAAAAATTCACTGAACTCACCCTTAGTATACTGGGTTACTTTATCTGGGTTTATTCCCCTTGAAAAAATAACCTTATAATTTTGATCAATTACCTGAACTCCACCTTTATATTTTAATACCTGAGAAAAATCTATATTTTTATAGTCATCTCTCATGATTTGAGCGGCGGATAGTTTTGTTATTTCGTCATATCTTAATAAATTCTTAAAGCTTACTGAAATGATTAAGGATACTATAATGAAAATTATTGTTGATATAATAAATAAAAATAAATAATTTAGCAAAAGCATATTTGCAACTTTCTTTTTTCTCATACTTCATTCCTTATTTCTAAGTTATTTTCCATTTTATAACCGATACCTCTTATAGTTTTTAGATATTGAGGCTCCTTAGGGTTATCCTCGATTTTCTCCCTTAGATGGCTAATATGTACCATAATCGTATTATCATCCCCATAGTAAGCTTCCTCCCATACAGCTTCATAAAGCTGCTTTTTCGTATATACTCTTCCTAAGTTTTCCATGAAAATCTGGAGTAGCTTTAGTTCCTTTGCATTACATTCTAATTGTTTATCATTTTTATATACACTATAACTATTTTTATTAAAAGTTAGATTGCCTATTTGAATGATTAAATTATCTGGTGTTTGTAGCACCGTTGAATACTTATAGGATCTTCTAAGCTGTGCATGTACTCTTGCAATTAGTTCAATTGGACTAAAAGGTTTTACCATATAGTCATCTGCACCTAAGCCAAGTCCTAATATTTTATCAGTGTCTTCGCCTCTTGCAGTCAAAAACATAACTGGAATTTCACTCGTTTCCCTTATCTTTCTTAACAAATTGAAACCATCAAGCCCTGACATCATTACGTCAAGAATAGCTAGATTAATTTCATTACTATTAAATATATCCAAAGCTACAACCCCATTTTCTGCAGCATATACCGAAAAGCCTTCCTTTATAAGGTGCAATCCTAGTAGTTCCCTTAAGTCCTGTTCATCTTCTGCAATTAAAATATTTAAGGTGTCCACCTCCCTCTTAAAATTTGAATACTCTTAATCTATAAGCATTGATAGCTGTTTCGCCAAGTTTACTCATTAATTTGTAATTAGCAACTGCGCCAACAACTGCTCCAATAACCGGAACTAATTGTAGAAGCTTTGCAATATCTAAATAATCCCTATACTCCTGTTGAAAGGTTCTCCAATCAAAAGAATCTTCCTTTTCAGGTAATAATTTAGAATAATTATCCCAATCTGAAATCAGTTTGTAAATTACGATTCTTCTTTTCTGACTTGAGAAGGCTAATTGAAATATATAAAGTATAAACAATCTTTCTTTATAGTTTTTCACATCAAAACTATATAAGCCTGCAACATCAAATAAAAATTTCATCTTCAAGCTTAATAGAATAGGAAAGTCTGCTAGTCCTAAAAGTAATCCTCCAGCACCAGTACCAGCACCTGTTACAGTTGCAGTTTTCCTATAAAAATTTATTTTATCTCTTACTAAACTTTCTCTTTTTTCTAAAGTAGCTTTTCGCAGTGGTAGTCCCGTAATAAACCCAGAGCCAAAAAAAACAAGATTTACCATATTCTTTATAGTTTCTGTAATGAACAAGTGAGCTTTTTCAGGGATAAAGCTATTCATTTTCATTTGAATATTCTTTGTTAAATCTCCAGTAGGGGAGGGTTCCTTTGTCATCTTTTTCTGCCAGGTTCTTAATTCTTTTAAGGCATTGTCTTCATATGTATTCATAAACTCTCCTTATAAAATAACCCTATATTTTACACAATAAATCAAAAGTTATCTCCAATTTCTTAAAAGTAGTAAGAACCAATATTTATGTGATATACTCAACAAAGAAAGTGAGGGGATCATTATGTTCATTGGACTTATAATTATACTACTAATGGTGCTTACATTACCCTTTGTGGTAAAAAAGGTTGAGCACAATTTGGAGGTGTTCCTATTTGTAATGGGATTTTCCGCCACAATAATCTCTGAAGTCTTAAGTACTAATTTAATTTTAACAATATTTGAGAATAAGTTGATATATTTTATAACTTTTGCGGTACTTATTGCAGGGCTAATTTTTAAAGTTTTAAAAGATAGAGTGAAGGGTGTTATCAACAATATTTTAAAAAGAGTTCCTCTTAAGGCATTTGTTTTTTTGGTAATTGTTATATTGGGGCTATTATCAAGTATCATAACTGCGATAATAGCTGCATTGCTCTTGGTGGAAATTGTTAATGCCATGCCTATTACAAGGAAACATAAGGTAAATATGGTTATAATCGCATGTTTTTCAATTGGACTTGGGGCAGTACTTACTCCAATTGGTGAGCCGTTATCCACCATTGTTGTTTCAAAACTCAATGCTAACTTCTGGTATTTAGCAAATTATTTAGGGGCCTATATTATTTCAGGGGTATTACTTATGGGCGTATTAGGGGCATTCATGGTTAAAGCAGATAAAGTTATGGTAAAGGATGACTTTGTAGCTGTAAATCATGAACATGATGGAGACTATTATTTCCTTGATCCAGACATAGAAAATGAAACCTATAGGGAAGTATTTATAAGGGCATTTAAAATATTTATATTCATATTTGCACTTGAACTTTTGGGAGCGGGCTTTAAGCCTCTCATAGATACCTTCATAATTGGTCTTGATAGTAAGCTGCTTTATTTCATTAATATGATATCGGCTGTACTTGATAACGCAACTCTCGCAGCAGCTGAAATAAGTATAAAAATGACCACAATACAGATTGAATCCGTGCTTATGGGACTACTAATAAGTGGGGGCATGCTAATTCCTGGTAATATACCTAATATTATATCTGCACATAAGCTTAAGATTAATAGTAAGGAATGGGCAAAGCTTGGAGTTCCTGTGGGAGCTGCATTAATGCTTTTATACTTTGTTATTATTTTCGTATTTTAAGTAAATCATATTGTCTATATTCATTTGAGAATACATTTAAAAATAGGAAAAGGTGCTTAGGCACCTTTTATTATTCCCACCGAAAAAATTTAGTAGCCAATAATGTACATATAATTGATATAGTTAATAGAACAATTATATCAGGAGAATAGCTTGAAAGCTTTCCTCCCGTCCAAACTCCCTTTAATAATTCAGTCCCATAGGTAAGGGGGAAGACTTTTGATATATATACTATAATTTTTGGCATTATTTCCATAGGCATAATGGCACCAGATAAAAAAATCATTGGAAAATATACAATGTAAGATATAGCAGTTGCAGCTTTAGCATTAGCGGATACTCCTGCTATAACAAGTCCCACAGAAAATATACTAAAAGTAGTAAGTATGAAAGCAAAGGTTACTACAAATAAATTGCCAAAGAAATGTAGATCGAATACTATTTTACCTATAACAATAAGTAGAGCTATACCAAGCAAAGTCATTATAAAATTAACAATAACCTGGGAAATTAATATATCTACTGGATTTATAGGAGTAGCAGCAAACCTTTTTAATATCTTTCGTTCTCTATATTGCGCCACTGTGAGAGGAAGTGTCATAAGACCGGTTACTGCAACTATTAACCCTATATAGCCTGGGACAGACACATCTACCATGTTATGTCCACCATAAAAAGCAGAAGGCTCATTTCCATAAATACTGCCAAAGAGTAACAGCATCATAGATGGAAATACAAGTGCGAAAAAAATATTCATAAAATTTCTGGTTAACAGCTTAAATTCTATTTTACTAATATTTACAAGTCTATTCATGCTTAAGCCTCCTCTACTTTTTCATCAATAAGTTTTAAAAATGTATCATCAAGGGTAGGTCTCTTTATATTTAAATTTTTATAACTTATTTTCTTCGTCTCCAACATATAAACAAGTTTTCCAAGCACACCATCGTTTTGAGAATAAACAATGTACTTATGATCATCTCTAGTAAATTTGGATACATGTTCTAATTCATTGGATAATAAATTTGTGATATCCTGTTCTGCTTCAAAGATAATTTCAGTCTCAAGACCACTTGAAATTATAATGTTTTCCACTGTATCAAGCGCTATAATTTTGCCCTTTTTAATAATGCATATCCTGTCACACAAGTATTCGGCTTCTTCCATGTAATGAGTAGTCATAAATACCGTTCGACCCTCTTCCTTAAGTTCTTTCACATATTTCCACATATCTTGCCTTGCTTGTGGGTCTAGTCCAGTGGTAAGCTCATCCAAAAATACAATTTCTGGATTGGGAATTAAGGCAAGTATAATGGAAAGTTTTTGCTTTTGGCCTCCAGATAGATTGTCAACATAGGAGTTGAGTTTTTCCTTTAAACCGAATTTATCAATTAATTTTTCATAGGGATAGGGATTTTTATAAAAGGATTCGAAAAGGGAACAAATTTCCTTGACTTTTATTTTATCTTGGAAGGAGGTTTCTTGAAGTTGAACTCCTATTTTCCCATATAAAGCATTCCGATCCTTTAAAGGATTTAGTCCTACAACATTCACAATACCTTGCTCATACTTTTTTAGACCTATAATACATTCAATGGTAGTAGTTTTACCCGCACCATTAGGACCGAGCATTCCAAATATCTCGCCTTTTTTTACATTAAAGGATATCTGGTCAACCGCATTGATCTTTCCATAAATTTTAGTAAGCTGAGTTACTTCTATAACATTCATTTCTCTTCTCCTTATCCTGACTATTTAGATAATCAAACCTGTAAAACGAAAGTAATAACAGTATACATCAAAATTTTCCCAATTACATGAATAGTATTATATAAAGGAGCTCTAACGTAATAAGTGTTACAGTTCAGATATAGGGTCGATAAATAAGGCCTCTAAATAAAGTATAGTGGCCTTATACTATTATTCCATTTTTAAGGTTACAACATTATCGTCGAAGGCATCCTTCATTCCCTGAAAAACATTTCTATTGTTTTTCGAAAATGTGGAAATGAAGCTTCTGATTTTCAGA
>DATCIH010000185.1:0-17487 GCA_036507955.1 Clostridiaceae bacterium
CTGGTGATAATGGCCCGTGTGAAACACCCCTTCCCATTTCGAACAGGACGGTTAAGACACGAAGCGCCGATGGTACTGCAGGGGAAGCCCTGTGGGAGAGTAGGGAGTTGCCAGGTTAATGTTACTAGTGCTCTTAAGGGGCACTAGTAACATTTTATTAGTTGCCTCTGGCAACTAAACTACTACTGTGCTTTTAAGAGGCACTAGTAGTATTTTAGTAGTTTCCTTTGGAAACTACTAAAATATGGTACGCTTAAGGGGCATTCGTAACATTATGATGTGGCCAGTTAGCTCAGTCGGTAGAGCAGAGGACTGAAAATCCTCGTGTCCCTGGTTCGATTCCTGGATTGGCCACCAAAAAAAGCAAGAATTTAATTCTTGCTTTTTTTATTATAAAATTTTAAATGTAACAATTGATTAGATTTGGTAATAATATAACTGAGGTGATTTTTTATATGAAAAAAGTAGCCAATATATTTTTAATATCTTTATTAATAATAACAGGAATAATTATTTTGTTCACAGCATGTTCTACTACATCCTCCAGAAATGTACCTAGTAAAACCTTCACTACCGCAGAGCTTTCTACATATGATGGTCAAAATGGAAATGCTGCTTATATAGCAGTGGATGGAGTAGTTTATGATGTAACTAACGTACAGAATTGGGCTAGCGGCAGCCATCATGGTTATGTTGCAGGCAAAGATTATACTAATGAGATAAAAACAAAGACTTCTCATGGAACTTCAGTACTAGGCAATGTTACTGCATTCGGGAAATTGAAATAGTAAGTAAAGGATGAAGCTAAAAAGAACTCATCCTTTTTTGCTATAGATTAATAGAAAGAGTCTATCGATAAGTAACCTCAATCAACAAACAATAACTCAATAAGTTTAAGTATATACCAACTATTAAAACATTCTATAGACAAAATGATATATTGTCTATAGAATGTAACTATTAATAGGAATGGGAGGAACTAAAATGGATCTAGCGGAAAGGTTTTGGCAAGCCACAACTGAGGAAATGGCAAAAGGGTATATATATGAGGAAAAGAGCAGTAGTTTTATATGCCTTATCTGTGGAAAGAGCAGTGAAAAGGGGGTTATTTATAAAAGGGGAGATCTACTAATAGAGGCTGAAAAAGAAATAAAATTTCATATAAATGAAGAACATGAATCTGTTTTTAACTATTTAATAAATATGGATAAGAAATATACAAATATAACTGATAGTCAAAAAAAGATATTGAAATATTTTTATGAAGGCTTAAAAGATAAAGATATAATAGAAAGGGAAGGAGAAGGTAGCACTTCAACAATAAGAAATTATAGATTTAAACTTAGAGAAAGAGAAAAGCAAGCAAAGGTATTTATTTCTATAATGAGTGTTATTGAAAACAATGAATCAAAAGAAGACAAGCTGATAGAAATACATAGAACTGCAAAAATGGTGGATGATAGATTTGTCATAACAGAAGCAGAAAGAGATAAGATAATTAAAAATTATTTTAAGAATGGAAAACTTACAGGGTTACCCTCTAGCGAAAAGAAAAAAGTTGTCATACTTCAATATATTCTTAAGAGCTTTCAAGTAGGTAAAGAGTATAATGAAAAGGAAGTTAATGAAATATTGAAGTTATATTATAAAGATTTTGCAAGCTTGAGGAGATATCTTATTGAATACGGATTTATGGAGAGAGATACAGATTGTAGTAATTACAAAGTCAAGTTGTGAGAAGTAGAATGTAACTAGTTTAATTTGCTGAAGTCTGTTAATATATAAATATATTTGTTGAGTATAGGAGAAATAATTTGAAATTTAAAAGATTTGTATTATTTTTAGTATTAGATTGTATATTGGTGGTGTTTATAGCTTTTATAATTGCTTTTAATTCAGCCAGGAACATAAAAGAGGACTTAGCTAAAGCAAAGGAATATTTATATGAAGGTGATTTTACTTCTGCGGAGCTTCTACTTAATAGTTCCATAGTTAAACATAATAATGTTAAACTTAAGGATATGGAACATAATATAGAAGAAGGATATTATCCACCAGTGGTAGATTTAAAAAGTGGTATATACACGGAAAGAAAAAAGATTAAGATTAAAGGATTATCTAAAGATAGTGAAATATATTACACCTTAGATGGCACAAAACCTGATATAAATGGAAGTAGATATAGACAAGAGTTCCTCCTTCCTATAGGCAGGACTACTTTAAGAGTAGTCCAAATAAATGATAAAAGTAAAATTAGTAGAGAAATTAGCTATAGCTATGATATAAGTATAGTAAAGGCAACGGTTATTTTTAAGGATAAAAGCCTTGAAGCAATAATAAGAAAATTACTTAATAAAGATAAGGGAGATATATATAATTCTGATCTTTATGGGATTAAGGAGCTTAATATAACTGGCAATGGATTAAATGTGGCCTTCACCTGGTGGAGAAATGATGGTCGTTTGGAATATAAGCTGAAAGAAACAGATGAATATATATCCGAGCATGGAGGGATTTCCAGCTTAGAGGATATTGGATTATTTACTAATTTGACTAAGCTAACTATTCAGGACAATCAGATCTCTGACCTAACTCCGCTTAAAGGTTTAGATAGTATTACATATCTGAATTTTGATGGCAATAATATTAAAGATATATCCTGTTTAGCTGAAATGAAAAATTTACAAAATCTAAGTTTAGGGGGAAATGCTATAAAGGATTTTACTCCATTAAAAGCTTTAGATGAGGTAAAGTTTATAGAACTAAATTACTCAGCTATCACAAGTTTAGATTTTCTTAAAGATAATATCAACCTTCAGGTGCTTCAACTTAATAGTAATGGTATATCAAGTATTCAGCCGATGTCATCAATGAAAAAACTTACTACTTTATGGATAAATCAAAATAAGTTAATAGATATAGATAGTCTAAAAGATCTGAATTATTTACAAAATGTTGATTTATCAAATAATTTGATTGAAGATATAAGTGCATTAAGTACTTTAAGCAGCATTAAAAATTTATGGCTAAGTGGCAACAAAATATCTGATATAAGCCCTTTAAAGGGAATGACAAATTTAGAAAGCTTATATGTTGATTATAACAATATAAAGGATATAGCTTTTCTAAATAGCTTTCAAAGTTTAAAGGAACTGTCTATAAAGAATAATCAAATAACAGATTTTTCTCCCTTAGGCTCTTTGAAGAAGACAGTAATTAATAAGTAATTCGCATAACATAAGGAGAACATTATGTCAAAAACAATGAGAAGTTTCCTTGGTTTTCTAATATTATCAATATTTATTACAGGATGCTCTATAGAGGGGCAAGGTAAAGTAAAAATAATTAAACACAAAGCTTCAGTTAAATTAATTGCAATTAATATTCCAAAGGTGGAGAAGGAAAATTGTATTGATACTAGCAGTATACCACCCGTTATAATAGTTAAGCCTCCCGTTGTACCAGTTATCAATAACCAAACAACTACTGTAATTAATAAAGCAAAGGGTGAAAGAATAATAGTTATTGATCCTGGTCATGGAAACCCACGTAATTCAGGCACAGAAGAATTAGCTCCTGGAGTTCCAACTATGATGATGGTAGATGGGGGAGGGACAGCAGGTATTGTAACGCATACCCCTGAATATAGGGTAAACTTAAATGTAGGACTTAAGCTTAGAGATATATTAGTAGGTAAAGGCTATACGGTAATAATGACTAAAACACAGGATAGTGAAGGTCCAACAAATAGACAAAGAGCAGAGGTAGGAAATAAGGCAGGAGCAGATTTAGAGATAAGAGTTCATTGTGACGGGAATGCTAATACTGGTCTTACTGGTGCTTCGATGCAACTTCCGGGTACTAAGTATCATACTCAAGCAATGCATGATGAAAGTAGCAGTTATGGCAAAACAATATTAAATACCTTAACCTCTCAAGTTGGGATACTTAATAAAGGTGTTAATTACAGGGATGACCTTATAGGCTTTAATTGGGCTACCGTTCCCACTATATTGGTTGAAATGGGATTCATGTCTAATGCTAAGGAGGACAAGCAATTAAGTGATGTAAATTATCAAACTAGGCTAGCTAAATCTTTAGGGGATGGAATATTTATTGCCTTACCAATAAATTAGGGTGTAACAACATATGCTACACCCTAAAAGCATTTATAATATTATTTTTTCTTCCTTCAGATCCCATATGCCTTTTGCATACTCTAAAATTGTATTGTCACTAGAAAATACTCCAGAGCTACCTACATTTATTATAGACATCTCTTGCCATTTCGATTTTTGCCTGTAAAGGCTATCAATTCTAGCTTGGGCAGTAACATAGGAATCAAAATCCTTTAATACAAAGTATTCATCATTATGAGCAATTAAGGAATCGTATATTACATCAAATTCTGAAGGAGATAAGTTAAAGAAACCATTTATCAGTTGGTTTATTACCAGATTTAATCTAGGGTCACTGGTATAAAGATCTCTTGAAGAATATCCTCCGTTTTTATAATAATCTATAACTTCTTTTTCATTCATTCCGAAAATAACTATATTGTCATTTCCTACTTCATCTCTTATTTCAATATTAGCTCCATCAAGGGTGGCTATTGTTATTGCTCCATTCATCATAAACTTCATATTACCAGTACCTGAAGCTTCCTTAGTAGTGGTGGAAATTTGCTCACTTACCTCCGAGGAAGGAATAATTTTTTCGGCTAACGATACTTTATAATTTTCAAGGAAAACCACATTAATTTTATCCTTCATTCTTTTATCTTTATTTATTTTAGCAGCTAAAGTATTTATAAGCTTTATTATTTTCTTCGCTAAAAAATATCCTGGGGCAGCCTTTGCTCCAAAGAAAAAGGTTCTTGGTACTATATCAAGTGTTGGATTTTCTATAAGTTTATTATAAAGATACATAATGTGAAATACATTTAGTAGCTGTCTTTTATAAGCATGAAGTCTTTTAACTTGAACATCAAAAATTGAATTTGGATTAACTCTTATATCATACTTTTGAAATAGCATATTGGAAAAGGCAATTTTATGGTCCCTTTTAACATTATAAAGGCTATCTTGAAAAGCAGAATCCTTTGAAAACTTATTTAGTTCTTTTAAGTCATTAGGTGACTTTATCCAGGAATCACCTATGGCACTAGTTATTAAAGTAGATAGGGTAGGGTTAGCATTCATAAGCCATCTTCTGTGGGTTATGCCATTTGTTTTATTATTAAATTTGTAGGGATAAAAATTATAAAATTCTGCAAGCTCTTGTCTTTTTAATATTTCTGTATGGATCTTTGCAACTCCATTTACGCTATGGCCACCTACAATTGCTAAAAATGCCATCCTAACATAACCATTCTCAATGATAGACATTGACTTTAATTTATCCCAATCTCCATATTTGACAAAGATTGAATCACACAATCTTCTATTAATTTCTTCAATGATCATATAAATTCTTGGAAGCAGTCCTCTAAATAGGTCCACAGGCCATTTTTCTAAGGCTTCAGACAAAATAGTATGATTAGTGTAAGCAATGGTGTTGGTGGTAATTCTCCAAGCTTCGTTCCAACCAAAGCCCTCTTCATCAATTAATATTCGGAGTAGCTCTCCTACAGCCACAGCTGGATGGGTATCATTAATGTGTATTGCAATAAAATCATCTAAATATGCAAGGGAGTTCCCAGACCTCTTAAAGGTTCTAATAATACTTTGAACCCCAGCACTTACAAAAAAGTATTGTTGTTTTAGCCTTAGTTCCATACCTTCTCTATTTGAATCATCTGGATATAGTACCTGGGAGATAGATTCGATAGATCTTTTATGTTGAACAATCTTAAGATACTCATCTGATTCCAAATTAGACAAGTTATAATCTTTCTCACCAATTTCTGCGCTCCAAAGCCTTAAAGTATTAACTGTATTGTTATCATAGCCTATAACTGGAGTGTCATAAGGAACCGCCAGAACAGAATTATAATTCTCATGGATAAATTTTATGTTCCCATCAATATCCTGGGCTCTTATGTATCCGCCAAACTTAACCTCAACTGCTCGATTTTCCCTTCTAACTTCCCACACATTCCCATCTCTGAGCCAATTATCAGGTATTTCCACTTGGTAACCATCTATGATCTTTTGTTCAAAGAGGCCATATTTATATCTAATTCCACATCCATGACCGGGCAGGCTTAAGGAAGCTAGGGAATCTAAAAAGCAAGCGGCAAGTCTACCAAGACCGCCATTCCCAAGACCTGCATCCACTTCTATTTCTTCTAGCTCATCAAGGCTTATTCCAAAATCCTTTAAGACCTCGGTACAAACATCTCTTATACCAAGATTCAATAGATTGCTTGCAAGAAGCCTTCCAATTAAAAATTCAATTGAAAAATAATATACTTGTTTTGAAGATTTTTTAGTGTATTGTCTATTCGTACAAAGCCATTTAGCTGAAACATAGTCTCTAACAAGACTTCCTAAAGCAAAATATAAGTGAAGCTTAGAAGCATCATTAACATCTTCAGCAAACATGTTCATTAATTTTTTTACGAAATCAGTTTTAAGAACTGTTTTTTCTATATTCATAGGTTTGCTCCCTAATAGTGCTAAATTTTCGAATATAAAGCTTTATATTCAGCTGCAGATTTTTCCCAACTCATATTTTCCTCCATGGCAACTGCTACAATTTCATTCCAAAGTTTTTTATCCTGATATAAGGCTAATGCTCTTTTAATAGTATATAGCATGTCGTGAGCATTGTAGTTGGCAAAGGAAAATCCATTTCCTGTACCTGTAGCCTCATCATAAGAGTGAACGGTATCCTTAAGACCTCCTGTTTCCCTGACGATTGGAAGGCTTCCATATCTTAATGCAATCAGTTGACCTATACCGCAGGGTTCAAATAAAGAGGGCATTAAAAATAGATCCGAGGCAGCATATATTTTATTTGCCAAGGTTTCATCAAAGTAAAGATTAGCAGATATTTTACCTGGATATTTATCAGCATAATATCTAAACATAAATTCATATTTCATATCACCAGTACCTAAAATAACAATTTGAACTGGCAACTTCATTATATCTTCCATAACCGCATCGATTAAATCTAAACCCTTTTGAGCTACAAGTCTGGATACTATTCCTATTAAAGGAATGGTTAAGTCTTTTTTTAAGCCAAGCATGGTCTGAAGCTCTTCTTTGTTTTTAAGCTTTATATCTAAGCTAGTGGAAGAATATTGATAAAAGATATCCTTATTGGTTTTAGGATCATATAGGTTAGGGTCTATACCATTTTCAATACCAACTAATCTATCAGACTTCTCATTTAAAAGCCCATCTAAGCCTTCTCCATAAAAAGGGAATTTTATTTCTTCTGCATAGCTTTTGCTTACAGTAGTAATCATGTTTGAGAAATTGATTCCTCCCTTCATAAAGGAGATACAATCATAAAACTTTAATTTATCCTCAGTGAAATAGTCATGACTAAGACCTAATAAAGAGGAGAGGGTTGCCTCAGGGTAAATACCCTGATATTTAAGGTTATGAATAGTGAAAATAGTTTTTATTGATGAAAATCTAGGATCGTCCTTATAAAAAGCCTGGATTAGTGGTGCAACCATACCTGATTGCCAATCGTTACATTGAATAATATCAGGCACAAAGTCGGGCATGTTTTTAATTGATTCTAATACTGCTCTACAAAAGTATGAGAACCGTTCTCCATCATCATAATGACCATAGCTAGTGGATCTTTTAAAATAATATTCATTATCAATAAAATAAAAGGGTATACCATCATATTCTAAATATTCAAGGCCACAATATTGGTTTCTCCAACTTAAAGGTACACTAAATTCAGCCAGCTTTTCCATGCTTTTCTTATGATTCTCAGAAATAAGCATATACTTAGGCATAATAACTCTAGCATCAACTTCTAATTTCTGTAATGCCTTTGGAAGAGCATAACAAACATCAGCGAGTCCGCCGGTTTTCATAAAAGGATATGCCTCTGTTGTTACAAATAGTACTCTTAACATTTATATCGCCTCCAATGATAGGTTATAGTGCATTTAGCAATTTAATCTAGTTTACCCTAAAACAAACTTCTCTTTTCAATTACTAAAGGAAATTCAGTATCTCCATTTAATTTTTTATTGCTATCAATAACAACATTTTTATCTATAATAACATGGGCAAGCCTAGCATTACTTTTAACCTCACAATTTTGCATTATGATACAGTTTCTTATATGAGCTCCCTTTCTTATAATAACTCTTCTCGAGATAATACTATTTTCAACCATTCCCTCTATAATTGAACCATTAGCTATAAAGGAGTTGGAAACCTTACAGGATTCAGTATACTTTGAAGGAGCTTCATCTTTAACTTTTGTAAATATAAGACCATTATTAAAAAACAATTCCTTATTAACCTTTGGTTCTAGCATGTCCATGTTAGCTTTATAATAGGAATTTATATTATTAATACATTGAAGATATCCTTTAAATTCATAGGCATTAACGGATATACTATCCACATTTCTGTAAATAGAATCCTTTAGGTTTCTACATAGCCCTTTATTCACACAACTGTGTATTAAGGATAAGAGGAGCTCTTTTTTCATAATAAACATCTCTAAAGATATATTATTTTGATCTCCAATTCCAATATTTTTACCTACACTGATTACTCGGTTATTATCTCCTATATTTAATGCATCACAATCAACAAAATACTTAGTACCATTATCTATTTTTTTATATATGATGGTTATATCCCTGCCAGATTCCACATGGGCCTTTACAGCGGCTTCATAATTCAAATTCGCTACCATATAAGAAGAAGAAACTATTACATTATTTTGTTTGCTTTGATATAAGTATTCTATATTTTTTCTCATAAGTTCAGTATCATCTTGATATGAATTAGAAATTCCAAGATTGAAGAGAAAAAGACCATTTATCTTCCTATCTAAATCCCAAGGCTTACCAGAGCCCAGATGATCTGCTAAGGATCTAGATTTACTTTGAGTGAAAATCCCAATATTTCTTAAACCAGAGTTTACCATATTGGAAAGAACAAAATCGATTATCCTGTACCTTCCGCCTACAGGAATGGAAGCAAGTGGCCTGTTGTGGGTAAGGCTTTTTAGGTTGCTTTCATCTTCATTTAGATTTATTATCCCCATATAATCTGTTAGCATCTTACACCTCGCTAAATTATTGTAGAATTAGATTTAATTTCTTCACCTTCACCTATTACGGTGATTTTTTCTTTGCTTCCTATAGTGACTCCTTTTCTTACGGTAACACCATTTGCAATTATAGATTTTTCTATAGTCACGTTATCCCCAATATGGCTATTGGTCATAATCACTGAATTATTAATTATAGTATTTTTCCCTACATAAACACCAGAAAATAAAATAGAATTTTGTACTTGCCCATATATTTCGCATCCCTCAACAACTAAAGAATTCTTAATTGATGCCTTAGTCCCTATATATTCAGGAGGCCTATTGGGATTAACAGTATATATTTTCCAGCTAGTATCATGAATATTTAAGCTATTATCCGAATCTAATAAGTCCATATTTGCTTGCCATAAGCTCTCTATAGTACCAACGTCCTTCCAATAGCCTTCAAAAGGATATGCATACATCTTTACATTATTATTAAGCATTTTTGGAATTATATTTTTGCCAAAGTCTTTTACAGAGCTCTTATCTAGTTCATCCTCTTTAAGATATTTCTTAAGCAATTTCCAGTTAAATATATATATACCCATGGAAGCCAGATCGCTTTTGGGTTCTTTAGGTTTCTCTTCAAACTCAAAGATTTTATTATCTGGACCTGCATTCATTATTCCAAACCGGCTTGCTTCATCAAGTGGAACTTGGAGTACAGCAATAGTAACATCTGCGTTCTGTTGCTTATGAAAATTAAGCATTTTTTCATAGTCCATTTTGTATATATGATCTCCAGATAATATTAGTACATATTCTGGATCATAAATATCAACATAATTTATGTTTTGATAAATAGCGTTTGCAGTGCCTTTATACCAATTACCTCCAGTCTGCATCATATAGGGAGGTAGCAAGCTAACACCCCCGTTATTTCTATCAAGATCCCAAGGAATTCCAACTCCAATATGAGAATTTAATCTTAAAGGCTTATATTGAGTAAGTACCCCCACCGTATCTATTCCGGAATTTGAGCAATTACTTAAGGTAAAGTCTATTATTCTATATTTACCACCAAAGGGTACTGCAGGCTTTGCCGTATTTTCCGTTAGTATTCCTAATCTACTTCCTTGCCCCCCCGCTAGAATCATTGCAATCATTTCCTTCTTAATCATTAAATGCCTCCTTGTTATAAGATTAAGCCTTTGTAATTATATAGTCTCTTCTGCCAAAAATGGTTTTATGTAAACTATTGATAATGGTGGTATTTTTATTTTAATATGATATTTTTGATTATTCCAGGGCTCATCAAAACTAATAATTTCTTGATCATTAATTTGGCCGGAGCCACCATAAATATCTCTATCACTATTAAATACTTCCCTATATGAAATATATTCAGGAACACCGATTTTATAATCATAATATACCATTGGGGTAAAATTACATAAAATTATGATGTAATTTTCATTGCTTTTCCCTCTCCGGAGAAAGGAAATAATACTTTGATTATAATTTTGCTGATCAATCCAATCAAAACCTTCAGAGTCATGATCCTTTTGCCACAAAGAACTTTCCTTAAGATAAAAATGGTTCAAATCTTTAACATAGGTTTGAATACTTTTGTGACTCTTATAATTAAGTAAGAACCAATCTAATTCTTCATCATATTTCCATTCAATAAATTGTCCAAACTCTCCTCCCATGAAAAGCATCTTTTTCCCAGGGTGAGCCATTAAAAAACCTAGTAAAATCCTTAAATTTGCAAACTTTTGCCAGTAATCACCAGGCATTTTATTTAGTAAGGACTTTTTACCGTGGACAACCTCATCGTGAGATAAGGGCAATATAAAATTTTCAGTAAAAGCATAAGAGAGAGAAAAGGTGATTAAATTATGATTCCATTTTTTATGTATGCTATCTATATTCATATATTTAAGAGTATCATTCATCCAGCCCATATTCCATTTGTAATTAAAGCCAAGGCCACCAATATAGGTAGGCGCTGTAACCTGTGGCCAAGTAGTTGATTCCTCAGCTATCATTAAGGCTCCTGGATATTCGTCAAATACTGCCTTGTTCAATTTCTTAATGAAATCTACGGCTTCCAGGTTCTGATTTCCACCATATTTATTCCTAAGATGAGTATCAGTCTTCTTGCCATAATCTAAATAGAGCATATTTGCTACTGCATCTACTCTTAAGCCATCGATATGGTATATTTCAAACCAAAAAATTGCATTTGAGATAAGAAAACTATGTACTTCCTTTTTACCAAGGTCGAAATTTGAAGTTCCCCAATCATAATTTTCGCCCTTTGCAGGATCTTCATACTCGTATAAATGGGTTCCGTCAAATTTATATAGCCCAGGGTCATCCTTGCAAAAATGCCCAGGTACCCAATCGAGTATTACACCAATATTGTTTTCGTGGCACTTATTAACAAAATACATGAAATCTTCGGGAAGACCATATCTACTGGTAATGGAATAATAGCCAGTAGCTTGATATCCCCAGGAACCACCAAAGGGATGTTCCATAATCGGCAGAATTTCTATATGGGTATATCCCATATCAAGTACGTAAGATATAAGATTCTCCGCTAATTCTCTATAAGAAGGTTCAGTGTCTTTATCCTTTCGCTTCCAAGAACCAAGATGAACTTCATAAATATTTAAAGGCTCATTATAAACATACTCTTTTTTCATATTTTCCATATACTTTGAATCTTCCCAGACATAATTTAGATCAACAATCTTAGAGGCGGTTGAGGGGGAAAGTTCAGAATAGAAAGCATAGGGATCACATTTTAAAATTACGCTACCTTGGGAGGTATGAATTTCATATTTATATATATCATATTTTTGTACACCAGGAATAAAAAGCGACCAGATAGAGTCGTCCTCACCCTTTTTCATTATATGGGAGTGACCATTCCAGTTATTAAAATTACCAGTAACTCTTACTTCAGTGGCGTTTGGAGTCCATAAGGTAAATAGTACACCAGCTTTGCCTTCATAATTAATCAATTTATTGCCAAAAGAGTTATAACTTTTAAAATGAGTTCCTTCGTGAAAAAGATGGGAATCATAAGATGTTAAGGAGCTGTGATTATCTGCCATCAAAAACCTCCTTATTTATATTTTCAAATATATTTTATCACTTTCTACTATATAATTACAGTCTATTTTTCAAATTGTATTCTATATTGAAGATAAATTCAAACAATTTATACTTGAAATACAAGTATATCTAATAATACATCTACATCTAATAGCCTAAAAGGTATTTCCCGGGATATATCTAAGTTAAATAGGTAAAGCCTAGTAAAAGTAGGAGCAAATAAAATAAAGGATACATGATGTTTTACATTCATGTATCTTTTATTGCTTAGTACATTAGAAAGTTAATATATAGTATAATATGAGACATATTTTACTGCGATGACCGCTACAATAGATAAAACTATAAGGGCAATATAAATAATAGCTCCTCCTCGATTTCTCAAAAGCATTTCAGACCTCCTCCCCAAGAAGCTGATAGTTATCAGTTCTTTAGATATTTATATATTATCATTATCAATCACGAATTTTCTTTCCAATAATGTTACAATAATTACAGTATGTATTTTCCTTTATTTCAGTTTACTTTAAATATATAAGCTAATATTTACAAATCGGTTAATAATGGTTACAAAATAGCTACTAATTAGGGAGCCTTTAATTAATATTTTATATCTAGGGAACTTTTTAACATTATTAATTATCTTAATAGTATAAGAGGTGAAAGTTGGTGAGTATGAATAATAATATATTAAGCTATAACAATGAAAACTTTGAAAAAACAAAGATTGAAACTGAAGCTTCAGATAAAGAAACGTTTGTGAAACTTGTACAGGATAATAGGGTATCCCTATATCGCTTGGCAATTAGTATTGTTAAAAACAAGGATGAGACAGAAGATGTTATAAGCGAGACTAAGAAAAAGCTCAAAATTCTATTAGAGAATAATTAAAGGGAGGGACAAGATTGGATGAGTTTGATAGACTTTTAAAAAGTAAAGTGAAAAATGAAAAGTGGAGGATTCCCGATAATTTTGATAATAAACTTGATAGGATTTTTAGTAATCTACCAAATATTAAACTTCATAAAAAGAATAGATTAAGTTTAACAATAGCAGTAGTTCTTATATCTGTGTTAACCACTACAACGGTTCTTGCAGCCAATTCAGCTCCTGGAGAAAACATTATTAACAATGTAATATTATACTTTAATTCGAATTCAGATTCAAAATACATAGGTGATCAACAGGCCTTAGTAAAGTTTAGTTCTGGAGTAGGTATAACTACTGAAGATAAGGGTATTAAATTTACAGTAGATAGTATTGCAGTTGATGACAACTTTCTAGATATATTCTATACAATTCAAAGTGATAAACCAATACCAAGAGGGGATAATAATGTTTTTTCAGGCTATTTTGCAGCCCCTACTTTAAATTATAAACTTAATGGAAACGCTTTAAAGAGATCCAATAATAATGATATGGAGGCGTACTTAGAATCTGATTATAAACTTATAGGTATGTCAAGAGAAAATCTTTCCTTAATGAAGATTCCCAGTAAATTAAAACTTGATATAAATGCTAACGCAATCTTTAATATCAAGGGTAATTGGAGTATATCCACAGAAGTTGATGTCAGTAAAGCAAAAGAAAATACGAAGACGATTACACCTAACCAAAAAGCTTCTATTAAGCTTAATGATGGAATAGATAATATAACTATAGATAAGGTAGTTATCTCACCTTTAGGAAATCAAATTATTATATCAGAGGATTACACCTCTATTAATTCTCAACTTTCTAATTTTGCATTATTTGATGAAAAGGGGGAAGCTATTGAAGTTTTAAGTTCTGATCTGGTTAGTGGTAACAAGGGGAAGGGGAAAAGCACTAATGTCTTTGAATTTATCAAGACTAATAAAGATACAAAAGAATTGACCTTAGTTCCACTTATTGCGTCTAGTG
This sequence comes from Clostridiaceae bacterium, assembly GCA_036507955.1. Lineage (GTDB taxonomy): Bacteria > Bacillota > Clostridia > Clostridiales > Clostridiaceae > DATCIH01. Next base: position 14,224 of record DATCIH010000185.1, read on the forward strand.
AATTAAAACAAGGTCCAATAGCCGAAATAAACAAATTTCCATTTACACTTAAGCTATGGGACAAGGGTAGTATTGTAGTGGATGATATAGCTTTTACTAAAAACCAATTAAAGATTACATACCATAATGAAGGTATAGTAGTTAGTGGATTACTTCTAGACTCTACTTTCTATGATAAGGAGGGTAAGGAAGTACAAATATCTAAGGGGGAAGTCAAAAGCTCTGTTGATAGGAAAAATGGAAGGCACTCAGAAACCTATACTTCTTATAGCAGTTCTTGTGACTTTTCTAAAATAGCTAAGATTTCCACTTTTGTATGTAGAAACATTGAATTGCTTTACGATAAGCAGATTAAGATTGATTTAACAAAGTAAAGTAATCTAAGATATTAAAAAAAGGGAATGTTACACAAGCTTTATTGTGCAGCATTCCCTTTCTAATAAACTTGAAATATCTAGTTATTTCTTTGCGATTATCTTCCAAGCATCATATTGTGAATTTACATCAGTAAGAATCTTTTGCATTCCAGCAGCATCTAACTTAGCGATATATTTTGGAATATTAACTTTTGGATCTATAGCTCCAACGTTAAGACTTGGATCAAATTCCTTTTGTACGTTAACACATGCAGCTTCTTCATTCTTAGTATTATCATCATTGTATATGAAGCCTGCAGCTGCAACTGGTTTAGCAGCAGCATTGAAATTTTTGAAGGCAGCCCATTTATTTGGGTCTTCATTTGAGAACAAATATGATTTAAATTGATCTCCAAACATCCATGGAGTTCCTAGGTTATAACCTGACTTCTTTCCACCATCAGTTGCTGGTGCAAAGTCTATTACTCCAGGACTCTTTACAACATAATGAGTTCCTTCTATACCATAGTCGATTAAATTTAATAATTTAACATCACTGTATAATTTATCAGCGAACTCTAAAACTCTAGCTGGATCTTTAGCACTTTTAGCAATGGACATCATACAGCCCATTGTTTCAGCTGTACTTGTATATGGCTCACTAGCTACGGTTTGTTTCCAAGTAGTTCCAGACGATACTGTATCTTCTACATCCTTACCTGGTTTCAAAGGATCAAAACCAATAAAGTTCTTACCAGCCTTTCTAAATGGAGTAACATCTAAAATAGTAGGAGCATCCTTTTGGATGTAACCTGCATTGTACCAGCCTCTTGTAACATCAGCTACCGCTGCGAAATTAGGATTTGCGGCAGCAGCAATAAATTTATCATCAGTTGAATTATGAGGTAATACAACTAAGTTACTTGCCACAGGATTATCATTACTTAACCAGAAGCTTGTCATACCGCCATTAGGCTCAATTGGAAATATAGTAGGTTCTGCAGCTTTTACAAGCTTTGCCATTGGTGTAATAGCTTCCATGGTTTTTGCAGCAGCAGTAGCATCTTGTAAACTATATTTAGTAACATAAGCTTGATTGAATATAAAACCAATTGAATTGGCCTTTTCTTTGTTTACTGGAAGTGAATAATTTTTGCCATCTATTTTGCTGTATTCCCAGAAACCACCCTTTAAAGTAGCAACAGCATTAGGTGCATACTTAGGAGCTAAAGTCGTGATATCAACAACGGCTGCCTTTCTAACATCATCAACAATCAAGGAACCCCAACCAAGGGCTGTCATGAATAAGTCAATCTTCTCGCCAGTGGCAAGATTAGTCGTCATTTTTGCTTGATAAGTACCCCAATCAATGCAGTGGGTTACAAGGGTAACATTGATGTCCTTTAGCATAGCTGTTGCTGCAGCATCTACCATAGCACTATCAGCTTGTGGACCATTACCGACATAGTACCAATCTAGTGCGTAAGGGGTCTTAGTAGTTGTAGTAGGTGCAACTTTCTTTGCTGCGCAGCCTGATAGTATTGTAGTTGTAGTCATGACTGCAGCAACGATTATTGCTAACTTTTTGTTAAGTTTGTTCATTTAAAAATCCTCCTTTTATATATTATCTATGCTAACCAGAAATCTGGATATAGCCTTTTTAGGGTATAAAAAAATAATATATTTAAGATTCCCCTTTTTATTATCTTCCTTAAATGCGTATTTGTCCCTTCCAATATTCTTAGAAGTCTTAGTTTCAATATCTAAGAAATTAATAACGTTTTTAATTTTGTTAAAAATATTAACAAAAAAATTGTAATACTTATATATTCTAAAGTCAATTAATTATCGGAATTTGTATAGTAGTAAAATGTTTGAAGAAGATGATTTAAAGGTTTGCAAGTTGGAGTTGAAAAGAAATATAAACGATTGATTTTTGAAAGGCATCAAATTTACATATCAAGTCTGGCTTGTAGTATCTCTTATTCAAGTCCTCTGGATTCTAAATAGGATTAGGATAAACCAAGCAAAATTGAAGAAGCATGAAATCTAATACAAAAAGCTAAATTATGTCCTTAGATTTAAATTCTTCCTCAGTATTACAAAAGGTTATCTCTCCATAACAACGACGATTGTCAAGGTACTGGGGTATACCTGATTTTGGATTAAGTAAGTGCAATGGATAACCTCCACCTCAATGAGTCCCTTAATTGTGTGATTGAATATATCATAATATAAACTTGAATCTTCATAGTAACCATTTTTATCGCAAATAAAATGGTAGTTGGAATAATAGCTCAAAAGGTTATCCCCATTTCTAAGGAAGGGCCCAATAACTGGTAAACCGGTTTTAAGAAGTATTTCAAGTGTTTCAGGGATAATAAAGTTGTCGCAATCCACTACAAAATAGTGAGTTCCTCGTGCTCTTGCCCATTCCACCGACTCCTGGCGCAAACGCCCCAACACTTTGAACCTCAAGGAATTCCATTCATGAGGTTCATATTCCTGTACAGGTTCCTCAACATCACTGGAATCGTAATAAACTTCAGAATACCTATCCCTTACTTTTTCGATCCACTTCTCAAGCAAAGCTGCGGAATTATCTCGATTATTGTTTGTACGTATATATAGCTTAATTTTGGAAGATGGATAAGTTTGGTTCTCAATCAGATTAAGATATAAAGGTAAAACATGAGACTTATCCTTTGCAAGAATGGCAATGGTTACAAGTTCAGTTAGTATCATTTAAGCAACCCCCTTTAATTTTAAGGTAGTGTAAAATTTTTTACACTCCTTTTTTGATTTATTCCTTATATATCAAGGGTTTCAGAGTTTTTTAGATGCAAAAAACAATGACCCCCTTAATTTCATGCTATAATTGAATCGCTTACTAAACAAAAATACACAT
>DATCIH010000186.1:0-14597 GCA_036507955.1 Clostridiaceae bacterium
TGGCATATCCAAATTTAGTTTGCTGGTAATAAATGAATGTCATCATTGGAATAAACTTAGGTTATTTTTGTAATAATTCTAGAGTGTTTTGGCTTAACTTTTTTATTCAGTTTTTTCATAGCTAACTTTACACAATCAAAATATAGTTTAATTATAGCTTATTTTAAATGTAAATAAAAATTAAAATTCTATTAAAAAAACAAGTCAAGCGACTTGTTCTTTAATTTACTATAATGAAACTATTTTACCAATTCAATCGCCTTTTTAACCACATTTTCTACTGTGAAACCAAATTCTTTAAATAATGTCCCTGCAGGAGCAGATGCACCAAAATGATCTATAGTTATTAAATCCCCATCTAGTCCAACATATTTATGCCATCCAAAATATGAGGCAGCCTCCACAGCTATTCTCTTTCTTACTCCATTTGGCAAAACCTTTTCCTTATATTCCATGCTTTGCTTATCAAAAAGCTCCATGGAAGGCATACTTACAACTCTTGCATGAATATTTTTTTCTTTTAGGATTTTTTGAGCTTCATAAATAAGCTCAACCTCCGAACCAGAAGCCATAAGAATCAAATCTGGAATCGCTTTTTCTGAATCCTTTAATATATAGCCACCCTTTAAAGTATCCTCTGAGGTTTCATCATATAAGGGTAAATCCTGTCTTGTTAGGATAAGAGCCGTCGGTCCATCCAATCTTTCAAGAGCTGATATCCATCCATAAGCTGTTTCCTTAGAATCTGCAGGTCTTATAACATTAAAGTTTGGGATGCTTCGGAGTGCTGCTAATTGTTCTATTGGTTCATGGGTTGGTCCATCCTCTCCAACACCTATGCTATCATGTGTCAATACGTAAACCACAGGAATCTTCATAAGAGCTGAAAGTCTCATAGCACCCTTCATATAATCACTAAATACAAAGAAGGTAGAGACAAATATCTTTAATCCGCCGTGAACTGTTATACCATTTGCTATTGCTGCCATGGCATGTTCTCTTACACCAAAATGTAGATTAGAGCCATTCCTATCTTCTGCTGAAAAATCTCCTTTGTCCTTCATATACGTTTTATTAGATGGAGCTAAGTCTGCTGAACCACCAATTAAATTAGGTAAAATATTTGCTAATTTATTTAGAATTTGGAAAGAAGAATTTCTTGTTGCCATTTTGCCCTTAAAATCAAAGAGTTCGCTGCAATTCTTCAAATCTACAGTAAGATTCTTGTTATTCCATAATTCCCATTCCTTAGCAAGTTCTGGATATGTTTTTTCGTACTTAGCATAAAGTTCATTCCATTCTTTTTCCTTCTTATCTAAATCTACCTTAATTATATTTAAGTGCTCTTTAACCACGTCAGGAACATAAAAATCTTCAACAAAATTATGTTTTAAGAATTCCTTTGCAGCCTTAAGATTATCTACTCCTAAGGGTTCTCCATGGGCAGAGGCCTTTCCTTGTTTTGATGGGCAACCATATCCTATTTCAGTTTTAACTATAATTATAGTTGGTTTTGATAGCTCATTTTTACCCGCTGTAAGAGCTTCATCTATACTTTCCACGCTATTACCATCTTCAACTTGTAATACCTGCCAGCCATAAGCCGCAAATCTTCCAGCAACATCTTCTCTGAAAGCTATATCAGTGCTTCCCTCAATAGAAATTGAATTGGAATCATATAATAAAATAAGCTTACCAAGACCTAATGTACCTGCCAAAGAAGCTGCTTCAGAAGATATGCCCTCCATTTGACAGCCATCACCGGATAATACATAAGTGTAATGGTCCACAAGCTTAATATCAGCCTTATTGAACTTTGCTCCCATATGCTCTTCTGCTATTGCCATACCAACTGCATTTGCAATTCCTTGACCTAGAGGGCCAGTAGTAATTTCTACACCATCTGTATGACCATATTCAGGATGTCCTGGTGTTTTACTGCCCCATTGTCTAAAACTTTTTAAATCTTCAATGGAAACTTTATATCCAAATAAATGTAATAAAGTATATAATAACATCGAGCCATGACCTGCAGATAAAACAAACCTATCTCTATCAAGCCAAGATGAATTATTTGGATTATGTTTTAAATGTTTGGCCCAAAGAGTATAAGCCATGGGAGCTGCTCCCATAGGCAGTCCTGGATGGCCAGATTTAGCCTTTTCCACTCCTTCTGCCGCTAAAATTCTAATTGTGTTTATAACCGTTTCATCAATTCTACTCATAATATAACTCCTTAGTGAAAATATTGTATATTTTATCAATAAATTATAACATAAATTATTTTTTGAAACAAATTTAGTAGTTCACTTACCTTCTTCAAGTTTAAGGGTTAATGTTAGCTTTTTATCCTTTCTAATTATTTCAACACTAACTTTATCTAAAGGTTTATGCTTTGCCTTAATTTGATTTAATTCGTCTACAGTTTTTACTGCTATTCCATCAAATTTAGTAATCACATCCCCAACCTTTAAACCAGCTTTATCTGCAGAACTATTTGGGGTAACATCTACTATATAGACACCTTCTGTTAATTTTGATTGCTCCGCTGTAGTAGCATCTATAGCTTTAGCTGAAATGCCAAGCATTAGCATAGGCTTTATTAAATCCTTAACCCTTGTCTTAACAATATTAATTGGTATGGAAAAGCCTAAGCCCTCAATTCCAGTTCCGCCCATTTTCGCTGAATTAATACCTATCACTTTCCCATGTTCATCTATCAATGGGCCTCCACTATTTCCTTCATTAATCGCAGCATCAGTTTGAATATAACTTTGAGATTTTTCTGAGCTTTGAACTCCTGTGGATTTATTTGTTACACCTAATTGCCTGTTAAGCGCACTTATAACGCCTGTTGTTACAGAGTTTGATAGTTCTTGACCAAGTGGATCTCCAATGGCAACTGCCAATTCTCCAACAGAAAGCTTATCTGAGTCACCAAACTCAGCAACTCCAGGAACTTCTACAGTTTCAATTATCTTTAATACAGCCAAATCTAAGTCAGTATCATAGTTTATAACCTTAGCTGTAACTTCCTTTTTATTGCTTAGAGTTACTTTAAATTTATTTCCTCCTTGAATGACATGATTATTTGTAACAATATAGCCATCCTTTGAAAATATTATACCAGTTCCTTCCCCTTCTAATTGAGTACCGCTATAGGTTGATACCCCTACCACCGCAGGCCCTACCTTTTTCACTATATCCTGAACGTTTAAAGCGGCTAGCTTATTTCCTTTTGAAGCAATTTCAGCTTCCGCCTCCATTGTCATAGCTTTAAGTAATACTTTATAAAGTGGGGTTCCATTAAATAAAGTAGTTTTCGGAACTAAATAAAAAGCCAGACTTGTAAAAATAAGACCTCCGATAAAGGCACTTATAAGGCTAACTGAAATAAGTTTTATAAAGCTTTTGTTTTTATTATCTCCCATAATTAACACATCCAAACTAATAATAAATTTTAAAAATCAGACAAGTAGTTCTACTTGTCTGATTTTAAATCTTAACCAAATCTGATCATAGAAATTGTTCCACAAATATTGACATTTGTGACCTACTACATGTTTTGTTGTGAATAATAGGCTTTTTATCAAGGTCTTTAATATTCCTTGGAATATCCAAATTAAGAAGTAATGAAAGCTCCTTAACCTTTTGAAAGTCGTCCCCTTCTATGGTATTATCTATAGCCTTTGCCACACTTGAAGGGAACTTAAATGGGCTTGCAGTAGATAGAATAACATTTTTATTTGTGTCAGATACTTTCTTTCTGTAGCTATCATATACTTTATATGCTACTGCAGTATGAGTATCCATAACATAATTATAACTTTTATAAACCTTCGCTATTGCCTCTATTGTTTCTTCCTCTGATGCAAAACCACCATAGAAATCCTTCATTTTATTAAGCATAGAAGCATTTACTGTATATATGCCCTCATCAGCTAGACTGTTCATATATCCCTTTAAAATGTCACTATTTGAATCAGATATATCATATAAAAATCTTTCTAAATTACTGGATAAAAGGATATCCATTGAAGGAGAATTTGTTACAATTAGTTCTCTCCTTTTATTATAGGTTCCAGAATTAATAAAATCAAAAAGTACATTATTAACATTTGAAGCACATATAAATTTATCTATTGGTAGTCCCAATTTTTTTGCATAGAAACCAGCAAGTATATTACCGAAGTTACCGGTAGGAACAGTAAAATTAATTTTCTCTCCTAGCTCTATTTCACCCATATCTAAAAGCTGCTTATAGGAATAAAAATAATAAACTATCTGAGGTATAAGCCTACCAATATTAATGGAATTTGCCGAAGAAAAAATATAACCCTTCGCATCTAGCTTTTCAAGCATTTTTTTGTCATTAAATATGTTTTTTACTCCACTTTGTGCATCATCAAAACTACCGTCTATGCCAATAACTAGAGTATTTTCACCTTCTTGAGTAACCATCTGTCTTTTTTGTATTTCACTTACTCCTTTTGAGGGATAAAATACTATTATCTTTGTTCCAGGGACCTTAGCAAAGCCTTCAAGTGCAGCCTTTCCAGTATCTCCAGAGGTGGCAGTAAGTATAACAATATCCTTATTTATTTCATTTTTCTTTGAAGCAACCTTTATTAAATATGGAAGTATGGATAAAGCCATATCCTTAAAAGCTAAAGTTGGTCCATGATATAATTCAAGGAAAAAATCTTCACCCTTTTTAATTAAGGGTGCAAACAGCTCTGAATCGAATTTATCATTGTAAGCTTTGTCAATACAATATTTAAGCTCCTCTTCAGAAAAATCAGTAAAAAAAGTTCCTAATATATTTAAAGCAAGCTCCTTATAGTTTAGCTTGAAAATCTCTTCAAGACTAACCCCCAGCTTAGGAAATACTACAGGGACAAATAAACCTCCATCCTCTGAAATACCTTTTAAAATAGCTTCTGAAGCTTCAAATGAATTACCGTCGCTCCTTGTGCTTTTGTATAAAACCTTACCCAAAATAATCACTCCATTATGTTAATACTCAAAAAACTTTACTACTTCATAATATTAGCATTACATTGTTAAAAATAAAAGGTAATTGTTAAAATAATATCAGACCCTAAGATTTAAATTTAAATTCTTTCTTGCATTTATTGCAAGTTATTATAATCTTACCCTTTCTTTTAGGAACCCTAATTTTTTGTCCACAAGCAGGGCATGCAGCTAAGGTATATTTAAAGCTATTTCCTAAATTTTTGTATGAGTTTTTAAAAAGTCCTGAGTTGTTACCTTTTTTAAGTGAATTAAAAAGATTTTTAGCTTTATTGAGTAATCCTTCAAAGGCTGCTTCCTCTCTCCCTCTTTGAATTCTATTAGTGGAAAAGCACCTGTACGCTACAAATATCAATATAACACTGCCTAGTACTAACCCTTTACTTCCAAAAAGAAGACTAAGAATACCTAATAATATTAGTATCTTTGATAAATTATCTAAACCGTTAAATTTCATTTTTTTATCTCCATAAATCATAAGTATTTTTTAAATCAGTTTTTCCTTTTCTACCATAGGTTTCATAAGATGTTTAATACTTAAGGAACGTGTCTTTGCATCATCCTTATCAGTGGATAAATACTCAATATACATATCCCCCGTATTAAAGATAAGATCAAATACATTTTGTTCAATGTTTACTTCTACTATCTTATTTAATATATTATCATCGTTATTAATTGTCAATGGAAAAGTATAGTTTCTACTTGTTATTCTATTATTCCCAAAGTTTACTGTTATATTATTATTAATTTCTAAAAAAAGTGCTAGAATTTTAAATAAGAAAATAATTTCTAGGATAAGTAGAAATAATATTAATAAGTTTAGACCAAACATAATAAGTACTGGTGCAGGTTTATCAATTATATCAAGTATTTTGGATATGAAATCAGAAAAAGATTTATAACCATTTTTGCTATATAGCTTGGACAAAATTCCTTTAGAAATTAATAGAGCAATTAAATCCGCAAGAGCGAAAACTAAATATTTGATTACCTGACCTAATATTCCTTTCAATGACGATTTGATTTTTACTATTTTATTTTCCATGAATACCTCCTAATAAATCATTACCATTCTTTACTATTCTAATTTTACCATATCTATATTATAAAAAACTATTTTTAATTCATAGATTCTCACATATTTTTTTAATATAATGGTAAAATCATATATGTTCTATTATAATTTATAAAAGTGAGGTTATACATTTGATAATTTTAGGAGATTATAACTCTTTACAAATAGTTAGAGAAGCATCCTTTGGATTTTATCTTGATACAAATGAAGATGACACCTCTAAAGATATCTTACTACCATTAAAAAGTTTAAATGATAATGATGTACATATAGGTGAATTAGTAAATGCCTTTATATACAGAGACTCTGAGGATAGACTTATTGCAACCTTAAAAATACCAAAAGCAAAAGTTAATGAATTAGCTTACCTTAAGGTTGTCTCAAATACTCCTATAGGTAGCTTTATTGATATTGGTTTAGAGAGAGATGTGTTTGTTCCATTTAAAGAAATCAGATATCCAATTGAAGTAGGCGGCTCTTATTTGTTTTATATATACCTAGATAAAACAGATAGACTAGCAGCCACCACTAAAATAGATGCACACTTAATTGAAAATCTAGAATATAAAATTGGTGATACAGTCTCAGCAGTTATATACGATCTACAAACAAACGGCTCTTTAATGGTAGCAGTAGACAATAAAACAAGAGGCGTTGTCCTAGAAAATGAATTTTTTGATGCTTATAAAATAGGAAATTCTATTGATTTAAAAATAATAAAAATATATGAAGATGGGAAGCTAGGGCTAAGTCCAAGATTAAATAAAGAAATTGTAATGTCAAAGCTTGAAACTACAATAATGAATTATTTAAAGGAAAATGATGGATTTATGACCTATAATGATAAAAGCTCACCAGAAGATATATATGCAGCCTTTTACCAAAGCAAAAATTATTTTAAGAACGCTCTAGGTGGTCTTATGAAAAAAGGTTTAGTTACTCAGGATAAAACCGGAACTAGATTGTTAATAAAAAAGGATTAAAAGCGAAAATAACGAGTTTATTTATAGTTGAAAAACCGTATAATTCAACCAATTTTGAAGTTATTTTATAACAAAAAAACTATACTAATTAAGTAATTTAGCATAGTTTTTTTGTTATAATTATTTGGGGCTTAATGAAGAATATAAAAAAATTGTGAACTACTGTAAATATAGATTATGCACACTTTGTATGATTAGATATTAAAATCAAATCCTAAAAAATTTTCTTTTATATTTCGTTTGTTTATACCAAATTCTTTTCTTAAAGTAATAATACTAATATTATTATACCCTGCTTTATAATATAATTTTAACGCTTCAAGGTTTCTGGGGACAACATCAAAACACAATGCTGGGGCTTTTAGAACATCCTGTACAAATGTTTCAGAAAGCTCGATTGCTTTGGTTCCTATTCCTCTTTTTCTGTATTTAGGCATTACATAAATATCTTCAAGCCACGCTACCGTACCACCACGTTGAGCTATACGGACAAATCCAATGTTCTCTCCATTTAAGATAATAATTTTCAAGTGGCTTTGCAACCAATCTGTTAATGTTTCATTTTCTTGAACATATCCTTCTTCAGTTAATTCCTTATTTGTTTCAATTAGAGAAGAATGAAATGAGAAAAAATCTCTAATCATTCTAACAATAGTATCTTTGGATGAAATATTGTAGTCTAATAAATATATATTATCAATCACTCTAATCCTCCTCGCAAAATATTAAGAATCTCCATCTCGCACTTTTCTACTATGGTTCAATATCACGCATATGAAGTTGATGTACATTTGTAGATTAAGAAGAATTAAATGGTATTACGTGAACCTGTTGTATCCGTATCCTTGCTTGAAATTACCAATAGAAAAGTGGCAATTGGGCCCAAAAATATGGACAATAAAAACCATGTTACACCAGATTTATTCTTTCCCTGTGCAATTTCTGAATTTATCAACGTTAAAGTACCCCAACTAATAGAATATTCTCGTATAATTGCCTTCAAATCTATTGCTAATGCAAGAAATGTAAAGGCAATAGCCCAAATCAAAAATGTAACCGCATAAATCAAAATCCGTTTTCGCTCAAAATTCATTTTTCCCAATATAATTTCTCCCTATTGTATAATTACGGTATTTGTTAGTATTCTTATATTCAGCCATATTCTACTATAGTTCAATATTCCATATATAAGATTGATGTACCTTTTTAGAAGATTTCGAATCACTCAGCTACTTCACTTAATGCTTATTATGTTCATGTTATAACAATCATTATATAATAGCCTCAGTGGCAATGTTGATGATTACTCAAGCCCCCGACCTGTCCCCTTATCAAGGGGAACATCTGTAATTGCATAGGCTTACTATAAAAAATATACATAATCTATGTGTTCGCCAACAAAATCAGTAATATTTTGCTCCTTCCTTTTCTTGTATATTTTGAATCCAACACTCTCATACATTTGTTGAGCAGAGATTAGGTCATCATTCGTGGTTACAATGATTTTTCTCACATCATTTTGGGTGATTCTATTGACCGCTTCTTGAAGCTGTATTTTACCATAACCATTGCTTTTGTGTTTTGAAGCAATGCAGTTATGGCCAATTTCCACATACTCAGGCATATTTCTCGGGTCCCATAAAACAAATCCGATGGCTTCATCGTTTAGTGTTGTGATAAACCCATATTTATCTGCAATTTGCAAATTGTCAAAGGAAAAGTTATCACAAACTTGCCAATTAGAATACCATCTTTGTTCATATCTGCAATCAAATGAATACGCATCTTTCAATAATTCAAAGAGTATTCCTCGATTAAAGTCGCTCACTTTTTTAAATTCAATACCCATGTACTAACAACCCCCATTTCTTTACTTAATATAAATAATATTCAGTTCACACTTGATAACGTTCTTGCACTAATAACAAAGATAGCAATCAATAACTCTATATGTAAATGACCAACAAATTGGAATTTGTAAGCAAGAGTTTGTATTTATACATTTTTTTAAAACCATTTAGAAGATAGGCTTAAGAAAACTCCCTGCTCAACTTTAAATCCGATTTTTTCATAATAGCCTGATGTTTTTTGTATTGTTCCAACTAACCACTCTGAATCTGGAAAATGTTCAATACATTTTTTTATCAATTCTTTCCCTATACCTTGGTTTTGAAATTCTGGAGTAATGGCTAAATCATAGATTACAGTCCTAACTATTTTGTCACTAAGCACCCTCACACATCCAACTAAACAATCATTTTCCCACGCTGAAATAACTACAGTCGAATTAATAAATGGCATATTGAAATTCTTTAACATAAATGAGGTTTCTGTTCCGTCTGACCAACCTACTGACATAAATAATTTATGCAACTGTTCAGACGATAAATCTTTTCTTGTATTATACGTTATACTCATAATCCCCCCCAATATTGTATATAAACTATCCTATAAATTCCTGTTTATAACTTCTTACTGAAAAATCGTTTATTCGCAATCATTTACAATCTTGAATAAATCGTACTTTCGCGATATATTCAGTATATAAGAAGATTGTCAACTAAAGAATATATACACCTTACTATTATTAGGATTTAATTGAATTACTTACATCAGTGAAGTCTATCAGATTTGAAGGTATACAAAATAAGATTATTCTATTCCAAAACCCTTTGAATTCCATTTTCTCCAAACTTGATGATTATAAAGACCATGCTCAACTACATCCCAAAATTCATGAAGTAATACTTCTGGGTATACCCTTGGAGTTTTCTTGACTTCCTCTTTTGTAAAAAACTTAACATCTTTCAACACCTGATTATTAGCATCAAATTCAGGGTCAAATCCTAAAGCTAAATTTCCTCCAATTATTTTGCCAAGAAAGTAGTTGGTATGTTTTACCCCGTTTTGAGATTTTTCTTCAACAGTCCATAATAACCTACTAATTTTAATATCCAAACCAGTTTCCTCTTTTACCTCTCTTATACCACCATCTGTAGTGTATTCCCCAGCTTCAACTCCACCCCCAGGTACAACCCAAAATTCTTCTATTTTTCCTTGCTCTTCATATCTATGCTTAACCATTAAAACTCTATTGTCTTTATCAATTACAAAAACTCTTGTTCCTGCCCATACACCTTGATTCATGATATTCCTCCAAACCTAATTCGTAATAATTTACAAAGTTTCACTACTCCAAATTATTTTAATGAACCTTTAATAAAAATTAAGATTTAATATAACCACATATTATCTTAATAATTCATCTATTGACCATTTGTTCATAATTATCAATATGCCACATCAATTCTCTTATACTACCTACATTTTTATCTTGAATTTACCTTTTCGTTAGGGCATTCGCCCACTCTAGCCACAATAATAACTGATAAATAATCCTGAATCATTTGTCTTGTAACATTCATTTGCATAAGATATAAGTTTGCAAGTGATTTCTTAAATCGCAAAAGCATTTCTTTATCTTCAACTTCTATAGGGACAGGTGTATATTCCACAAGAAATACAGTTCTTGCAACATCATATAAAAAATTTCCATGGCAGACATTCATGAAATCTATAACCTTTGTATTTCCATCCAATATTAATATATTACCTGGATGGAAGTCGCCATGACAAAGTGTATTCCCATCTGTTAGTTTATCTAGATTTTGTAATTTTTCTCGTCGTTTCTTTGAGTTCGCTGATGTAGCATTTATTATATTATATTTTAAAAACTCCTTATAATTCGGTACATTATTAATCCTATTTTGAACTATTGACTTATGTAACTTAGCCATATATACTGCACATTCCTACACTTCACCAGTTCTCAAAACCCAATTCAATAGGGATTCACCTTCCACTTTGTCATAATATAATACCCATTCGCTCTTCGCAAAAAATAATTTCATATGCCTTTGGTTTTGCAAAATCCATATCTCTTATTGCCATTGCATTATGAAACTCTTTTTCTACTGCTTCTTTTGCATATCCCTTATAGAAAAGTTTAAGTACCTTGCCTTCTTCCCATTCATATACATTTGCTGTATTTCCTTCGCCAATTACTTCCCCATATTTCATTTATATTTCTCCTAATCTTTCAGAACATTAATTTATTCAATAATCTACATTTTCATTTTATAATCTTTACTACATCGTTTTTTACCATTGTGACAAATTAAAGAAGATTCCTAACTGAATTTTTTATTAACAATTTTACCTATCTCTTTCAACTGCCTTTCAATAGCACTTTTGTCACTCCGCCATGAAAAATATTCTCCAAATCCGCCATATTCTAAAGTAACTATTTCTGGTGTAGTCATCTTTAATACAAATTCTAAAATTCCATAATCATATTCATCCATTTCTAAATGATTATCTCTTAATCCATTTTCAGTGTCTCTTGTTCCCACCACATGGATTTCTCTTACTAGTTCTAATGGCAATGCAGTTAAATAATCTTCTATTGACATGTTCAATCCACTTGCTGTCACTTTCGCATGTGCTATATCCAGCAACAATCCTACTTCATATTCACTGCACAACTCATTTATTAATTTAGTAGATACTGAATGCTTAATAAGCTTAGGACTATTGGTTTCATAATATGGAGTATATGGCACATTTTTAATTAGTATCTTTACATCGAGATTCTCTTTCCATTGCTTTATAGAACATCCCATCCGCTCTTTTACCATTTCAAATGTAACCTCTTCTCCGTTCCAATCTGATTGATATGTTGCACAATGCAACCCAATAAAATTACTATTACAAAATTCAATTTTATCTCTGACTCGATTCCAATTTATGCTATTTAATTTTGTAGTGCCAGTATGTTGGGGTATATATATTCCTACACCATGCAATAATAACTTTCCATAAACTTTATACTCTGCTGGTATTTCTTCATCAGATTTTGATAAAGCGATTTTCACATAATCAACGTATAACCTTTTTTTATCAATTAATTCAATTAACTCCGTTGACAAATTACATCCAATTCTCATTGTTTACCTCCCTGCTTAAATTCCTGATGAAAAGAAAACACTATAAAGACATATTTAAATGGATTGGGGAAATAACTATAAAGGAATAATTAAATAATATTACTTTATTAAAGATAGTTAAGACAAATGCTCACTGGATTATCAAGTGTTATTCGAGAAGGTTTTAGTTTTACTTAAAACTACACTTGTATTAAGCTCTGGATATACTTAATTTATTATATCGAGGGTGCTCATTAGAATAACTAAAGTATTTTTATCCTAAATTCACTTAAATCAACCCCCTGCCATTTAAACTATCTGCATTTCGATTTATTCCAATAAATCCACATAATTCAGAAAAATAACATATTATTTTATTGAAATATATTATAATTTTTGCTTTCAAACAAAACTACTATTTAAATTGTAATACATACAATAGTGCTAACATTGAAACTCCACACTGAATTTCGTTTCTAAATAGCATATCTGTTATTCTTTCTTTAGATATCCAATTAATGTCTTTTACTTCATTAGTATCAAAATCAATAACTTTTTCTCTTGCTTTTGCTCTATAAGCATGTATTTTTAAATCTGACATGCCATTATATGGATTGAAAGAGCATAAATATTTTATATCACTCGTGTCATACCCTGTTTCCTCCAATACCTCTCGTTTCATTGCCTGTTCCGTACTTTCACCATTTTCAATTCTGCCAGCAGGAATTTCTAATTCTTCTCTGTTAGTAACATATCTATTAGACTTAATTAATAAGATTTCGCCTATATCATTTTCTAAAATAGCACATACTGATTCATGTGGATAATGCAAATAATGATATTTGTCAATAATTTTTCCATCAGTCAATTGAACCTTATCAGTGTATAAATTAATCCAATCGCTTTCGTAAACAACATTTCGTTCTAATCTTTTAGGTATCATAAAATATTCTCCTTAAAAATCTCTGATAAATTATCATTCTTAAACCAAGTAATATAGTACTAATACATACTTTACAATCTCTTTCTAAGCCCTATGTTAATGAATTATTACTTTATGAGTAAAGTTAAATTAATAGTGCTTCTATTTTAGAGATTATTTTCTTATATAATTTTATCATATGAGGTTCATTGGAGTATGTATCTATTTCTTTTATAGGAATCCATTGGACCCCGCTATTTTCATCAATTTTAACAATAAGTGGGTCCGTTTCATCAGCCTCAATTAAATAGGTAACTGATATATGCAAATGAGAAGCAACATATTTTCCTTTTCTCATATGACCAATTCTTGATAAAACATCTAAAGAGAAAATATCCTTACTAAGAGGATAAAGGCTTTTCACTCCTGTTTCCTCTTTGACTTCGTTTATTGCTACAAGTAATAAGTCTTCTTCTCCATCTGCATGGCCTCCTGTCAATGACCAAGCGTTATATATATTATGAAATACCATTAGAACCTTATCTTTATTTTTGTTTATGACAAATGCAGAACTAGTTACATGTATAATCTCATTATCTCTTGATAGAATATCATCAAATAAATTAAAGGCTTTTATAGCTATTTCTTTATCTTTTTCTTCTTGCTCATTGCGGGGCATATATTCTTTTATTGAATCAAACCAGTTCATAATTCAACCTACTTTCATTATTAGAAGTACATCGTAAAATACTCCTCCTTATGTTATTTATTTTACTTGTATGGATTGTAATGTTGTATTTTAGATTGGAATTCTTTTAAGTTCACAATATAGTTATCATTATAAATTCAATTAATGATACACCATCAAATTCCACAACATCCCCGTCATAGTCGCACTTGAAGTACCTTTCAACAGCAGTTATATTGTCTTGATGAATAAATTTCTTTATATCCCATACCAAAACTGTTCCTCGCTTATTCCAGTCGTTAAACCATCTTTCAATAATTTCTAATCCATAGTATTCAGGTCCATAACATTCACTATAGACTGCATTTAAATCAAAAGTTTTTCTCAACGCTAGAATGCTTTTGTTCAACCAAGACTGAAAATAATTTTTTATGATTTTCTCTCGTTCAATCATCAAATTTCCCCCTAAAGTTATACACTCAATATTTGTTGCATAATAATTTACCTTTGATTCACCACCACACTGATTTACACTTTGAACCTTATAAAAGAATGAGAATTGCTTTACCTGCTTTATCTTCATTCAATCAGCTTCTTAAAAAGTCTATAACTTCTAACAGATTCGAGAATTTACCATATAAAAGGTTCTCGATTTCTTCGGTAGGTTGTACCAAATCTGGTATCATAATCGGTTTCAAGCCTGCATTATAAGCTGAAAGTATTCCATTCCTTGAATCTTCCAATGCAATGCAATCTTTAGGCTCAACATCTAATAATTTACATACTAATAAGTATAAATCGGGCTGAGGTTTTGTTCGAGTGACCATATCACCGCTAGCAATCACCTCAAAATAGTCAAAAATATCAGAATCATGTAAATGCTTTTCAATTTCCCACTTTGGAGAAG
>DATCIH010000187.1:0-43696 GCA_036507955.1 Clostridiaceae bacterium
AAAATTAGCTAAAAATCTTTCAGATAATGGTTTTGGTATGTTTAGAAATTTACTAAAGTACAAATTAGAAGATAGAGGAAAGCAATTTATCAAAATAGATAAATGGTATGCTTCTTCTAAAATCTGCAGTAATTGCAAAAATAAGAAAGTTACTCTTAATTTATCAGATAGAGTATATAAGTGTGATTATTGTGGACTTAGCATAATACTTTCAAAAGCAATGTTATTGCTTTTGAAAGTATTAAACAGTGATTATAATGCTAGTCTAAATATACGAGAGGTTGGTTCTACCTTGTTAGCTTGGTAAATTTGTCCTCATTAGAGGACATTACCCAAGAAGCCCCCACCTCTAAGGTGTAGGGTAAGTTCACCAATGGGTTATAGAGTATTTAGATGTGACCGTATAAAAACTGTAGAGCTTGATAGAAATACTGCCCCTATTGACTTATCAAATATTAATTTAAAAAATCGGTTTTCCATGATTAGTGATGATACAGAAACCCTTGAGTTATATGTGGAATTAACTAAAAAAGGTGTAGAAAAATATCAATCTGTAAAATGGTCAAATATAGAGCTTAATAAGTGTGAAGATGGCTCAGGCTTTTTAAAAGGTAATTGATTGTATAAAAGAACAATTAAATATGATTTTAAATCAGTACACTTAATTTCATTGAATAGAAAAATTGTTATTATACTACCTCTACCTTACTCATTTGATAGATCATTATAGCTATAAGTGCAATGCAAGCTACAATTACAGTTATTGTAGGTTTTGCCATACCTACTGAGCTGAAGCTATTAGCAGTATCTATAAGCTTCATCGGTAGAAAATCATATATTCCCTTTACACTTTTTAAGGTTATAGAAAAGTAACATAAAAATAAAACGATGATACCTGCTGCTATGTCTTTTTTTATAAGGCAACTGAAAACCATGGTGAGTAAAATATTAAAGACAAAGAATAGAATAAGGCTGGCTGCAGATATTAAAACCTGGATAATGGTAATCCCATCGTTTTTAAATAACATAGTAACATAGTAATAATTAATTAAAAAGCCTAAGAAAGTTATTATTCCAACATAGATGACGTAGTGCACAGCTTTTGCAAGGACTATACCTGCTGGGCTGCTACCCTTAGAATAAGGGAAAATTAGCTTTCCATCTTTTATTTCCTTTCCTAAAGTGCCTGATATGACTAATACTATTACTATATTACAAAGCTGAAATAGATCTTTAATATAATTTTGAAGTGCCATTTTTTCATTTATAACTAAAAAACTGCTTATATCCATTTGTGTCTGGCTTTTTAAAATAGAAGGTAATAATTTAAGTAGTATAGGATCTGATATAGCAAAGAAAATTAAAACTGCAGCTATAATAATATATCGATAGGTTCTAATTGCCTCAATTATTTCTTTCTTAAAATATGCTTTAAATGTTGACATTTTTATTCACCAGCCTTATAAATATATCTTCCAAATTACTTTTTCTTAAGCTAAAGGATAGGACTGGCTTATTAAAGGCGGCTATAATATTTAAAAGCTCTTGCTGAGCACGATTTACATCTTTAACATATATACTCAGACTGTTTCTATCTTGCTTTACGGCCTCAATCCACGAGTATTTTTTAAATGCTTCAGATAAATTTCCCAAGTTTTCTTCGAACTCAATATCATATATAGGTTGTATGTAATCTTTTTTTAAATCTTCCAACCGCTGTGACAATATTATCTTCCCTTCATGCAATATACTTACTTCATCACATACCCTTTCAATATCATTAAGTATGTGAGTGGATAGGAATACCGTTACCCCCTCGGCTCTAAGGGAGGCTATAAGCTCTAGCACCTCCATTCTTCCTTGAGGATCAAGTGAAGAAGTGGGCTCATCTAAAATTAGTATTTCCGGGGAATTAAACATAGCTACTGCAAGACCAAATCTCTGAAGCATACCGCCTGAATATCCACCAATCTTTCTACTCGCAGCTTCCTTAACACCTACAAGCTCTAGCAACTCACTTGATCTCTTTTTAATTTTTTCCCTAGGCATACCACTTATGGTACCTATAAAATCAAGGTACTCGTAGCCACTCAAATATCCATAAAATACTGGGGTTTGAGGCAAGTATCCAATTTTTCTAAGTAACTCTCGCTTGTTTTTCTTAAAGCCCTCTCCGTTAAAGGAAATCTCCCCAGAATCATAATTAATAAGTCCAGCTATAATACTCATGGTAGTAGTTTTGCCTGCACCATTCTCTCCTAAAAAGCCGTATATTTTACCTCGGCTTATTTGAAAACTTATCCCTTTTAGTACCTGTAGTTTTCCATAACTTTTAACTAAGTTATTTACAGTTAGCATTCTAATCCCTCTCTCTTCCAATAAGCAAATATATAATAGGTCCCATAAGCTCTCCTAGAATTATTATTAATGCCCAACCCCATTTGGGTAGGTACCTTACGTTATCCTTTCTAAGTCTGAACAAGCAGAAAACCATCAGTCCCACCTGAAGTAAAATTAATGGCAAAAACATCATTACAATTTTTAAATTGCTCATATCTCCAAACATAAATAAATTCCTCCTCGTTACTTTTTCATAAGTTAAACGAAGAGGAATTCAAAAAGTTCATTTTCTATTTTCTTTTTTTAAATATTATTCTGGTTATAACTAAATATATTATTAATGACTCGGGACAGTTAATGAGGCCAAAAATGCCCCATAGCCAATAATTTTTTTCTCCTCGCTTTTTTGCATCCTTAAATATCCAGGAGGCTTGTATTAGGAGAATAGGTATTACCACAGCAATTATAATAATTAAAGCTGTATTTGAAATTTTCCCCATATTCATTCCTCCCTTACTCTAGATGAGAGAGCTGCAGGTATTATCATAAACGGAGCCAAGGTGAAAAATAATATTTCAAAATACAAAATAAATCTTTGCGTTCCCTCAAGCATTATCAAACAATAAACTAATAATACTATTGTAGAAGTAGAAGTAAGGAATAATATAAATTCCTTCATATCCTTTTTCTTGTTTTTAATTATCTCTGCCTTTAATATAATTTGAGATATATCTACATCCATACTAAAATCTAAATCCTTTATTTCATCCATTTTCTTTAATGTAAGCTCTGTTTTATTATCCATTAATTAGCTCCCTCCTCTCCATTTCGGAAACAATATATTCTATACAATTATGAAGTCTTGAACGCACTGTACCAATAGGGCAACTTAATATCTGTGCTATCTCTTCATATTTGTATCCATAGTAATGCTTCAATATAAAAACCGATCTTTTCTTGTAAGGTAAACTAAGAAGTATGTCTAGAGCTTCCTTATATTCAGCTTTTATTTGAAAAGCCTCCTCGGGACCAACTTCTTTTGTCTCAAGTGTTTCCTCAATAAGTTCCATTGGGTGCTTCTTCCTTAGCATATCACGATAAACATTGGTTGCTATGGTAATTAGCCAAGTGGAAAATTTAGCATTAGGCTTAAATTTGGATATGTTAACACATGCTCTAAGCATAGTTTCCTGAATTATATCCTGTGCTAAATTGGGGTCTCCTGTCATCTTAACTATATATCCTTTAACTATGCTATAATTTTCAGTTAAAAGCTGATTTAATGCATTTCTACTGCCCTTTTTAGCTTCCTCTACAAGACTTATTTCATCCAAATTTCCGCCCTCCTTCCACTAGTTTTAGGTCCATCTAATATTATTATACCATTATAAAAATATTAATATTAATAAGTTATCTCCATCTGTGTATTCCACAGCATTGCATACTTTCCATTAAGCGCTAATAGCTCCTCATGGCTACCCTTTTCTACAATTTCTCCTTCCTCTAGCACATAAAGATTATCTGCGGAGGTGGTGGTGGAAAGACGGTGAGCTACCATGATGATGGTTCTACCCTGTATGAGCTCTTTCAAGGCCTCCTGTATCTGCTTTTCAGAATTACTGTCTAAAGAAGCTGTGGCTTCGTCTAATAGGAGGATGGGTGCATTCTTCAAGAATGCCCTTGCGATTGCAATTCGTTGCCTCTGACCACCAGAAAGTTGTACTCCTCTTTCTCCAACCTTAGTATCATATCCTTCAGGTAGCGCTCCGATGAATTCATCCACATACCCTTGCTTTACGGCAAGTTCCACCTGTTCACGGGTTGCTGAAGTGTTACCGAAGGCAATATTTTCATAAATCGTTGCATCAAACATGTGAGGTAGTTGAGGTACATAAGCGAAAAGTCCGCTAAGGGCTGGGGCTGTATAATCTTTTACGTCCCGTCCAAATACCCTTACTAGTCCGGAGTCAGTGTCGTAAAAGCGCAACATAAGTGCCACTGCGGTGGTCTTGCCTCCACCACTACCCCCTACAAAAGCAACCTTCTCCCCTTTGTTTACTGTCATACTTACTCCCTGAAAGAGAGGTTTTCCCTGAGTGTAGGAGAAATGAATATCAGAAAGCTCTATAGCTTTTTCTTTATCAAGAGGAGTGGTTTCCCTGCCATACTGAGAAACAGATTCCTTTAGCACCAAGGCCACTCTGTCAGCTGAAGCAAGCCTGGCTTGTAGATCAACATAGCTTTGACCTATTCGTCTCATGGTAAAGCCTACCCCCGTGCCTAAGGACCAACAAATCATAAGCTCGTTAGAACTTAGTTTGCCTGCACTTAGAAGGAGCACGCCTGATGCCATAATTCCACCATCAATTAAAAACTTTGATAGTTCGGCAGGGGTAGAAGATATAATACTTAGCACTGAGATTTTTCTGCTCCAGTAGAACATATCCTCTAGGGAATGAAGATACCGTTCTTTAAAAAATCCTGTCAGATTGTTTGCTCTAATGGTTGTATGACCAGCTAGTAAGTCTGTCAAACTTTCAGTCATGCTGCCAATAGCATTTCTCTTAGATTGATTCATTTTTCTGAGCCAAGGAGTAAAAGCTCCATTGCAAATCAGTGATATAAGTGCTGCCCCAAGAGTTGCCCAGCCCATGGACACTGATTTTGAGAATATATAGGCTATAGCACCAAAAGAGCTCACGAGCACGGTAAGTACTAGTCCCAGCGCCTGGTCACAAGCCTTTATAGCATTACCTGAGTCACTAACCAAAAGAGCTATCCAATTACCAGAATGGGTCTTTTGTTGTGTTTTAATTGGAAGGTGCAACATATGGTGTAGTAGTACCCGTCTAAGGGCGGCATCTCCAAGCTCCACGGAGGATGCACGGAAATACCTAAAAATACCGAGTCCTAGCGCACCACCTATTAGCAATCCTGAATAAAGGGGTATTTTGCCAATTAATAAGGACATGTCCTTAGCTCGTCCTGCTATCGTCATGGATCCCAATAGGAATCCAGCTAGATAGCTATAAATCAAGGCACCTGAGGAGTCCCCTACAATACCTAAAGCATATCTAAGCCACCAAGGAGACAGGTTAGAGAGGATCTGTGGGATATCGCCAAAAATCTTTTTGCTTTTTATTGTCATATTAGCACCTCCTCAAGGCATATTGAAGTTTGAGAAGCAAAGAGACTATAGAACAAGCCACCTTTTTCCATCAATTGATTAAAGGTACCTTCCTCTACCACTTTTCCCCCATCCATTACTAAAATTCTATCAGCGTTGCGTATAGTTGCTAATCTGTGAGAAACGATAAGGCTTGTCCTATCTTCCATTAACTTGTCTATTGCAACCTTAACCTCTTGCTCAGTTTGTGCGTCTAAAGCGCTAGTTGCTTCGTCCATAAGTAATATAGGAGCATTCCGAAGCATTGCCCTAGCTATGGTTATACGTTGCCTCTGTCCTCCTGAGAGGTTGCTGCCTTGCTGCAGAACCTTCCCCTCAATTCCCTGCGCCTGCTCTTTTATAAAGTCCTCCAGTCCAGCTGCACGGATAGCTTCCTCTATTTCTAGCATGGTTACATTTTCATTTCCACAAGCTATATTGTCCCTAAGGGTCCCTGGAAAAAGAAATGCGTCCTGTAACACTAAAGCCATCCGACTTCTAAGACCTATCAAATCCCATTTATCCACATCTAAGCCTTGCACCATAACCTTGCCTGCATCTGGAGAATAAAATCCCTGAATGAGTTTCACCACAGTGCTTTTGCCACAGCCACTACTACCTACCAATGCAACCTTTTCGCCCTTATGCACTGAGAAATTAAGTCCTGATAAAGTGTCTTCCCTGTTTTCATATGAGAAATCTACATTTTTAAATTCTATATAATTTTCTCCAGAAGCTTCCTGTGCTACTTCCCCTCCTGAACGTTCGGATTCCATGTCCACAGCTTCATAGATACGCTTCAAGGCAGCATTACACTGTCTTATTTGCAGTAGCATTCGATCACCATAAGACATAAGGCCAATTCCTGAATCACTAAGTTGGACGAAAGCCAGAAGAATTCCTATGCTTATTTGTCCCCTCACAACGAAGTAACAACCGCTAAGGGCTAGTATGATACGAGGCAAAAAGCTGAAGACTAAGTTTATACTTGATACCGCAGCCTCTCGCTTTTTCTGGACTAATACCTTACCAATCACAAATTTCTGTGCACCAGCAAAACGCTTGTCCATTTCCTCCTCCATAGCATAACTCTTCACCACCTCAGGAGCGCTAAGAGCATCCTGTGCAAACCTTAAGGTCTTAGCTTGTTCCATTGAGACCTCCTTAGCCATACCCTGAACTGGTTTTGTTAGGCGGTTTAGAAGCAGCATCAAGGGTGGCAAAACACCAAAAGCTATGAGAGTGAGAGGCAAATTGAAAGTAAGCAGGAAGAAAAAAGGTACAAGTGCGTAGAACACGCAGCATTGCATAAGTTCCAACTCACCACACATAAAGTCTTGTACTCTAGAAACGTCCCCAGTCATACGGGAAACTAAATCAGAAGAATGATGACTTTCCATATAAGGCTCAGGAATGTGTATTAGCTTAAGCACATTCTTTGCGAGAAAGTTCCGAACGCCGAAAACACTAAAACGGTAATCAGAATAAGCGGCAAAGATCTGGAGAGGTACACTAAGCAGGGCCGCTCCCCCTAGCATCCATAGGTAATGGATGACAGATGTCGTGTCTCCAGTTAGAGCCTTATCCACCACCCCAGCTAATGCCCAGGCAAAAAGCACATCTCTTATTGACAGAAGGATAAATGCAAGCGACAGCATTATGAACCAATATCCAGTCTTCATATCTGAAATTCCACGAAACATTACTGATTTAGATAATTTAGACATATCATCACCCCAAAATAATTAATTACTATAACTACAAAATAAATTAATAATTGTGTTATTATACCATATTTGTACTTTCAATTCAAAAATATTGAACATATTATTTCCTAGCATTAAATTACGAAACCCTAGCTCATCAAAAAAAAGCCGCTAAAATGCAGAATTTCTGCGTTTTAGTGGCTTTTACTTTTAAATCTTATTCTCTTAATTCATTAACAGATTCTCTTTCAATTATTGAAACCTCTAAGCTTATTTTCTCATAAGGCTCCTCTAGATTATTAATTCTCCATAGTAGTCTCTTAACAGCCTTTTCTCCCATGAGCTCCTTAGTTACCCTAATGGTAGTTAAATGAGGTTTTATTATTGTGCATAAATCTATATCATCAAACCCAATAATTGAAGCCTCCTTCGGAACCTTTATACCTAATATATCTAAAGCATAATACAAGCAAATTGCTGTATTATCATTGCTACATATCCAAGCTGAGGGAAGAGACTTCAAATTTGAAACTATCTTGGATAACTCACTGTAATTTCTTGTTAGAATATATTTTTCAATTGGTCCAACAATGGAAAACTTAAATATTTCTTCCATACTAGTGCTTTCCTTAGTATTAAATTCTCTTAATCTTTCGTAAAACCCTACCCAACGTTCCTTGAAGCTTAAGGAATCATCTATATCTCCACAAAAGCCAATATTTCTATGACCTTTCTTTAGTAAATACTCAGTTGCCATATAAGCTCCAGTTATATTTTGGGTCAAAATAGCGTCAGTACTTATTAATTGGGAGGAATGATCTACCATCACCATGGGTATGCTATACACCATTATCTGTTTCACATACTCATCTTTTATACGTCCCACTAATAATATACCAGAGACTTTTTTATTTTCAATGCAAGCTGGCATTTTGAAATCTTCCGTATTAAGGAAATTAGCTATTACATCATAACCATTTTTTTTGCATTCATTTTCTATACCTAAAATTATTTTTGAATAAAAGGATATATCTCTAAAATATCTACTTTCAATAATAAGACAAATATTTTTAGTATTTTTGCTTACGTTAGAGTTCTTTACATCAAAGTAACCAATTTCATTGGCTGTTTTAATTATCAGAGCTCTAGTATCCTCACTTACTCCAATTCTATCATTTAATGCTAAGGAAACTGCATTTATTGAAATATTAAGTTTGTCCGCTATATCCTTCATGGTAACTTTTTTCTTCTTATTATTATCCAAATTCAGAACCTCACATTCCATTCTCATTATAAATTATGTTTTTAATTATAGCACACCTTTAGGGAATATTCGCTATTTGTTTATTATCTCGTATTCAAGAAAAGGATCCTCAATTAATATTTTATGGGCTTCCGCATCACTAACTCCAGCATAGAACTCTGCCATTCCATCTGTAAGTCTATTGATTCCACCACTAAAGATTACATCCCTTATATCTTTTCTTTTGAAATGACCAGGCATAAAATTCTTTCTTGTAGCTATGATTTTAATAGAGGAAACCTCTTTTGTTTCAAGATTAAAGGAAAAGGCCATAGCAAAGTAATGTCTTTCCATTATTTCATCATAAAAAGACACATGCCCCAGAACACCAATTAAACCATTTTTGAGTAAATGTAACTCATTAGGGCCCCCCCATTCTTCCTCAACGAATTGATTTGGTAATAACTCTGTATCTGTTATCACCTGGGAATTCAATTCTTCTAAAGAATTTATTACTGTATAAGCAATTTTACCTCTTCCACCAATAGCACCTTGATGCCTAGCAAACACTAGAATTCTCCCAGGAGATAATTCTAATAACCTTATGTCCTTCATAAGTTCAGGGCCTACCGCGAACTTCTCCAGGCTATTTACATTTTCTCCCCGATAAAAGATAGTTCTATAGCCTAAATAGCCATTTAGTAATGGATGTGGGTATATCTCAACTCCACCAAGAATTAGTTCGCCACCGATTTTTGTTACAAAGGGATCTTGAAGAGGAAGTTTTGTCACTCTCTCCATCCTCACCCAGTTTCCATCTATTTCTTTAAAGAAGTTAATTTCTGATACTTCGCTAGTCCTTTCTTCTACTCTTCCAGCAATTATAGTATCCTCTTCATCTTGGAAGGGTTTTGTTATATTATATACATCCCTTCCTTGAATCCCTAAAAAGTTTAGCTTTTCCGCTAACATTATCTGTTTTTTTCCATCGAATTCTATCAATAGTTCAGTACAAGTTTTTATTTTATTTATCATCTTACTTCTCCATTATAAATTCAATTTTATTTTATCTAAAATATAACTTTATCCTTCTCTATGACAGCAACACCTATATGTGTATCAGCGCCGCCATAATATACATAATACTTATTACCAATTTCTACTGCTCCGCAGCTGAAAACTACATTTGGAACCATTCCATTTCTTTCCCAAGTCAATTCTGGCTCTAGTACTGGTTCTTCTTGTCTAAAAAGAACTTTAGACGGATCCTTAAGATCAAGTAGTGCAGCTCCTAATCTATACTCATTATTTGAGTCCACTCCATGATAGAAAAGTAGCCATCCATCTTCTCTTTTTAAAGGGGGCCCAGCGATTCCAATTTTCTTTGACTGCCAGGTTCCTTCTATTGGAGACATTACTATTTTATGATTCTTCCAATTTATCAAATCCTCAGAATAGCCTATCCATATATCTGGCTCTCTTCTATGGAAAAGCACATAATTTCCATCAATTTTTTCACTCAATAATCCGCCATCCTTGTTAGGTTCATCTAAAACAATCCTATGTCCCTCCCAAGTTTTCATATCCCTTGACCAGGCGAAACTTACTCTGTGATCGCTCCAGCTTCTTCCACCAAAACCAGTGTAGATCATATAGTAGGTATCCTCTATTTTAGTAACTCTTGGGTCTTCCATTCCCCAAGCCTCCTGGTCATTATTCCCGACTAAAAAAGGTTCAACATATCTCTCAAAGTTAACTCCATCCTTACTGATTGCATGCCCAATCCTAGACACAAACTTATATCTCTCTTCTGGCTTTTCTGTATTTAGCATAAAGCCTTTGTCTGTAGCTCTATAAAATAGATGAACTAGATTGTTTTCGTAAAAGGCAGCCGTGTTGAACACCGCTGCCTTTTCCCAGGAATGTCCTTTAATTGGTGATAGTAAAGGCTCCTCTGTAAGTCTTTTTAGTTTAAACATATTACCTACTCTCCTTTAATTCTTAATAATTACCCCTTCGTCCCAGTAAAGCTAATACCTTCAACAAAGTATTTTTGTGCATAGAAGAACAGGCAAAGTATTGGAACTAAGGTCAATATAGATGCAGCCAAGTTAAAATTGCCACAGTAATTAAGGCTATTAAAGGTCTTAACCATTTTTTTATTCATTTTTAATCCTCCTAAATATTTATTATTTAATAGTTTCATTCATCATTAAAGTTATTCATTGATTTAATTATAGCCTATTTAACTTTATATTTCAAGTGCTAAATAATTTTTATCAAGTTAATTAACTTTAATTCACTTTACTGTACATATAATTTAGGAAATCATATAGTAATAACAGATAATATTAAGAGGTGCCCAGTGAGAATATTAAAATTAGGAGCAAGTGGATCAGATGTAATGAAAATGCAAGCCATTTTATCCAAAACAGGCTATTACTTTGGAGTGATTGATGTGGTTAATACAAATGTAAATTATACTTATGAAATAATGGTTAAGGATATAGAAGAATTGGTGGCAAGATATTCCTTTATAGAGACCGGTATAGCAGGGGAAAGTGTACTTGGTAAAAGCTTATATTACATCAAACTAGGGCGGGGACCACGATCAATGGCTATAACATAAGCGATATTTGGAATACTAGCACTATCTATATAATTCCAATGGTAAACCCAGATGGTGTAAACCTAGTAATTAATGGTTTGCAAACGGATAATCCATATTATTCAAAGCTTATCGAATGGAATAATGGAAGTACGAATTTCTCAAAAGTGTGGGAGGCAAATATTAAAAGTGTGGATTTAAATCATAAGCCATAGTCAAGGAGAGGTAATCTATTGGACCTATTCAGATATAGTGCCTCCTAATTCTAGAGCCATAGCTGAACTTTTTTCAAAAGCTAGTGGATATGCTTTAGCCTTGCCTACTGGAATTGTATCCTATGCAGGCTATAAAGATTGGTTTATATCAAAGTATGTAAGACCTGGATTTACTATCGAGGTAGGAAAAGGTAAAAATCCTGTTGCATTAAATCAGTTTGATAAAATATATAAAGATAATATAGAAATTCTTCTTATGGTATGAAATACACTCAATTAAATAAACCAGAAGGTTATATTATATAAACTTCTGGTTTATGATTTAATTATTTTACTGCTTTTAATTTAGCTATATCATTCCAATTGCTACTGGTTATAATTTCAACGTTAGATAAGTCTTTTCTAAGAGCTGCAACATCTCCTTTGATATGAATTACATCATTACCAATCTTATCTACCTCAGCCCTAGTAATTTTTACGTTTTCCTCTAAGCTTATAAGTAAGCTTGTATTTTCTTTTACTTGTTCTGTAAGGTTATCAAATCTCCCTGAAAGATTATCAACTTTATTTGTAAGATTATCAAATTTACCTGTAAGATTATCAAATCTCATGTTTATATTACTAGACATATTTTCTAAAAACTCTCTACTTTCCTTATCCATTTATTTCACCGCCTATAAGCAATTATAACATAACTAAAAAGAGTTTCAAACCAGTTTTAAATATTTCTTGCCACCTCATAGGAATCCCAAATTGCATACATAATGTTATTAACTTTTCTTGCATCCCCAAGAATGTGAACATCACCTATAACATTTTTTATTTCTTTGTATAATTTGTTTTCTGATTGATACCCTACAGCCATTATTATAGTATCTGCCTCTAATACTCGTTCTACATCTTTTGTCTTAACTATAGCTCCTTTTTCGTTCACTCCAGTAATAAAGGTATCTGTAATTATCTCAACCTTATGATAATTTAACAAATCTTTTAGCATTTCATAATTCATAAAAGGCATATTGTGAGGTCCGCCTAAAATAACTGGAAGTCCTTCAACTACTGTTACTTTTTTACCTTTCTGTGCTAGCCAAAGAGCAGTTTCACAGCCAACAAGTCCCCCACCTATTATTACAATATTTTGGCCAGCTTTGTTTTCATCAAGTAAGACCTGATTAGCTTCAAATACCTTTTTACTTTCCATCCCTGGTATTTTTAAAAGGATTGGATTTGAACCAGTTGCTACAACTACTGTATCTGCCTGTAATTTTATAATCATAGCCTTTGTACCTTCTGTATTAAGATTAACTTCTACCTTTAAAGCCTTTAATTCCTTACCGTACCATTCAATCAAGGCTTTATCATTATTTTTGAATTTAGGAACTGACCCTGGAACTACATTTCCTCCCAGCTCTCCTGATTTTTCGTAAAGGTGCACATTGTGCCCTCTTATAGCACAAACTCTTGCAGCTTCCATGCCAGCTATACCGCCACCTATAATAACAACTTTTTTATTTATAGTTGCGGGTTTGATGGCATATTCTATTTCTCTACCACAAGCAGGATTAACTGCGCAAGATAAGTCTCCACCTTTTGCAGCTCTTCCAAGGCAGCCTTCATGGCAGGATAAACAAGGGCGTATTTTGCCCATCTCACCTTTTCTAATTTTATTGGGGAGCTCCGGATCTGCAAGTAGAGGTCTTCCAAGCCCAATCATATCTGCTGCGCCCTCTTCTAAGGCTTTTGATGCTAAATCTGGATCATCCATTCTTCCTGCAACAATCACAGGAATCTTTACCGCCTCTTTTAGCTTTTTAGTTAGTGGTAAATACATACCATGTTCAAAGTACATTGGTGGATGATTCCAATACCAAGAATCATAGCACCCAGCATCCGCATCTAACGCATCATAGCCAGCCTCCTCTAGTATTTTACCAACTTCTAAGCCTTCCTCTATATCTCTACCTAATTCTTTAAATTCTTCTCCTGGAAGTGCTCCTTGCCTGATTCCTTTTATATAGCTCTTTATACTGTATCTTAAGGAAACAGGGAAATCCTCACCACAAAGTTTCTTAATTGCCTGCACAATTTCTATAGGGAATCTTAACCTATTCATTAAATTTCCACCGTATTTATCTTTTCTTTGATTAAACAAGGCAATTGTGAATTGGTCGAGCAAGTAGCCTTCATGAACCGCATGTATTTCAACTCCATCAAAGCCAGAAGCTTTAGCGATTGCTGCAGCTTCAGCAAACTTTCTTACATAGGTTTCTACTTCCTCCGTTGTGAGCTCTCTATGCTTAACGCTTGGATCCCACCTGTTGGTTACAGGTGAGGGTGCAACATTACTCTTAATTAAATTTAGCAGTCCCACTCTCCCAAAGCCTGCTGTTAATTGTAGAAAAATCTTGGAATCATAAGCATGCACTCTCTCAGTCATATTTTTTGAGGTGCTAAGAAATGCTGCTGGATTAATTGATGGACATGGGATAGATGGTCTTCTAAGTTCCTCTATCTCAGTTTCCACACTGCAAAGACCAGTTATTATGAGTCCAGTACCTCCCTTTGCTCTTGCCACATAATATTCTATGCCTTTTTCGTTAAATAAACCATTATCATCACATAAACCAAAAGGTCCCATGGGTGCCATACAATATCTGTTTTTAATCTGAACTTTCCCGATTTTTATTGGCTCAAAAAGTTTTTCGTGTTTCTTATTAATTTTACTCACTCCTTAAATGACATTATTTATTTAGTCTTTCCAAATGTTATACTATTTATAATATTGTTGTTTATGATGTATAATGTATAGATACATTATACATCACTTTGAAATGAAGAGGTTATTGCTATGAGAAAAGAATATGTAAGCTATATGAATGATTTACCTATAAATATCACCCTGGAGAGTATAAGTGACTATCCAATACATTGGCATAATTCTATAGAAATAATCTTTGTTCTTGAGGGCAATATTAATGTGCTTATAGAGTCAGGGATATACGAAGTTGTAGAAAAAGAAATTGAAATTATAAATTGTGATGAAGCCCATAGAATTTATTCAGAGAATAAAAATAAGGTTTTAGTCTTCCATATAGATCCCACCTTTTTCGAGAAATATTATGATGATATGAAAAATATTTATTTCTATACGAACTCTAGTGAAGAAGGCGCCCAGCAAGAAGAGAAGTATGATGTTCTCAGAAGATATTTATCTATTTTAGCTTGCGAGGCAATTCAGAAAAGTGAAAACTTTGATGATGAAATTGAGGAGGTTTTAGTAGAGTTATTATTCCATTTAATAAACAACTTTCACTATCTTAATTATGATGAGAAAGATGTAAAAGAAAATGAGCTCCAATTTCAGAGATATCATAGAATCAGCAAGTATATTTATAATAACTACATGAATAAAATTAGTTTACAGGATATAGCTAATCAAGAATATTTAAGTTCTTATTATTTATCTCATCAAATAAAGGATATGGCTGGAACGAATTTTAAAGAGCTCTTAAATGGTGTCCGGGTAGATGAGTCAATTAAATTAATATTAGATACGGATAAAACCCTATCAGATATATCTTTGGATGTTGGTTTTTCTCATACTAGATATTATAATAAGAGCTTTAAGGATCACTATAATTGTACTCCCCTACAATTTAAGAAAAAATATCATATACCAGAGGGTAAGTTTGATAGCTTCAAGAAAATGCAAACCTTCGATTTACCTGAAGCATTGGATTTCTTATCTAACTATTTAGAAGACTATGATAGGTTTAACTATACTGACAAGATCATAAAACTTCAAACGGATTTCTTACTTCCAAGCAGAGATCTAAAACATATTTGGAAGGAAAAAATAAATTTAGGTGAAGCAAAAGAACTTATAAAGGCTCAAGAGCAGGAATATTTAAGAACTATACAAGAAGCTATCGGATTTGAGAAGGGTATAGTTCAAAATTTATTTGGAAAAGAAATGAAAATATATTTCAACGAAAATGTAAGCTTTTTAAATTGGAACGAAGTTGAAAAGCTATTGGAGTTTTTAATGGATATATCCCTTACACCATTAATTATTTTGAATCAAACTTTTGAAGATAAAAGCTCCTTCATAAAGCTTTTAGAGAGCTTTATACTATATTTTGCAGATATATATGGAATTGAAGTAGTAAAGCTATGGAAATTTCAAGCCTCAAAAGATTTATCTATCGATTATATAGATATTACAAGGGAGATTTTTAAAAAATATGAACTACAGGATTTGATAGAGGACCCTTTTGATGTTCCTCCTATTATAAATACTATTTATGATTCCTCGTATATGCTTCCATATATTATTCATAATTTTATTAATGATCAAAGCAGTCTACTCACACTGAAGGCTTTTGATACTGTAGAGGAAAACTCAGTTTTAAATAACGAACTATTTTTCGGATCTCCTGGCTTACTTACTTTAAATGGGATAAGAAAAGTTTCCTACTATGCATATTATTTATTATCTAAACTAGGAGATGAGGTTATAGACCAGGGGGATGGATACATTATCACAAGACTAGAGGATGATATCCAGGTCTTACTTTACAGTTACAGTGACGAACTTAATACTTTAATTAAGATAGAGGATTTATCTAAAGGTAAGGGTAGTAAAAATATTACTGAGAGAAAGATATCCTTATCCATTAAGAATTTAGATTATGATTATAAAATTATAAAATATGAGATTGGCGAGAAGGTTGGCTCTGCTTACGATATTTGGTTAAGGATGGGTAAGCCTAATAGACTTAGTTGTGATGAAGAGAAAATTCTAACTAATATCTCCTCTCCTAATGTTTCTTTATCTTATGCTAAAAAAACTGCAGTTTATAACAATATAATAAAGATAGAAGGCTATGGTTCTACCTTAATAGTTCTTCAAAAAGTACAAAAGCACCTCTTTTAGGGTGCTTTTGTGTTATTTCAGTAAAGTAAAAACTTGCAGGTTAGCAACTTTGTACTTTTAACCGAGCAACTGTGTGAATGTTAAAATCTTGAAATTAGCTTAAAATAAGATAAGGGAACAAACATTCAATAAGGGGACGTGTTTTTCATGACAATAGGAAGCCTTGCAGAAAGCAATAAAATATTTGGAGAAGAGAAAATCGGGAAACTATTATTAAGATTTTCTATACCAGCAATAATTTCTTTAATGGTAGCAGAAATGTATAACGTAGTGGATTCTATATTTGTTGGGCGAGCCATAGGAGCTAATGCTATAGGTGCCTTAACCATAGCTTTCCCAATTCAAAGATTATTTTTAGCTATATCTATGCTTATAGCTATTGGAACTTCTACCTATGTTGCAAGAAGCTGTGGAGAAGGAAATTTTGAAAATTTAAGAAGTATAATACCTAATGCTATAGTTCTAATGCTAATAATTGTATCCGTGGTAGGTATAGGTATCTTTACTTTCCAAGATAAAATCATATTAAGCTTAGGTGCTTCAAAAAATACATTCCCACTTACTAAAGATTACGTAAGTATAATACTACTAGGCGTTATGTTTCAAGCATTTACATTGATTGCTTCTTATACAATAACAGCCCTAGGAAATACAAAAATAGTTTTAATAAGTACTTTTATTGGTGCAATTTTTAATGTAATAATAAATTATTTTTTAGTAACCATGTTCTCTTTTGGCGTAAAAGGAGCTGCTATAGCAACAGTGTCCTCTCAGATAATAGCCTTTATATATGTTCTAAAACAATTTATGAAGATGAAGAACGGAATAAAATTTTCTATTAAATTCACTCTTAATAAAGCAGTAACAATTGGAATAATATGCGTTGGATTTTCAACCTTTATAATAGAGATCTCAGATGCAGTGGTGGCTGCTATACTAAACAATTTGCTATCCTCATATGGTGGGGATTTGGCTATAATAACAGTTGGTTTAACTACAAGAATTTCAATGTTTCTATTTATGACAGTAATCGGCATAAGCTCAGCCATGCAACCTATCGCAGCCTATAATTATGGTGCTGGTGATTACACCCGCTTAAAAGAAGTTGTTAAAAAATCTATTATTGCAGTATCCGTAAGCTCAACTTTATTATGGGCAATTTTCATGATCTTTTCAAAACAACTTATTGGCTTATTTATAACTGATGTTGTTATTATAGAAGAGGCATCAAAGGCTTTAAGAATAATTATAGCGGTATTCCCTTGCCTTGGTATATATTATTTGTCAATCTACTATTGTCAAGCTATAAATAGAGTTAGAGCCTCCTTCCTGTTATCTATTTACAGACAGCTAATAATGTTTATTCCACTGGCATATTTACTTGTAAGTGGTTTAGGAATTGGCGTCGTAGGTGCATGGCTTGCTTATCCAGTATCAGATGTTATATCCTTCATTACAGCAGCTATATTCATTAAATCTACTTATGCTTCTTTAGAGACACTTGAAACTAGGCAGATTTATAAGAAAAATAAGTATAAAGTTAGACTTACTGCTGCAACAATTTAACAAATTCTGTGCTATAATTAATAAATAAAAATTTATTCATAAATAAAAATTTGTTACATAGACCTTTAATTTTTTATTATGGAGGCCGTATTATGAGTGGCACTTATCAAACTGGATATATTGCTAAAGATATGATTTTAGAGCATTATAAAAATGCAAATATAGAAATATCAGATAATCAAAAAGCGTAAAACACCATTTTCATAAATAGAAAATGGTGTTTTTTTGATGTTAATTCATATTTGAGATGCTCTACGTTTAAATATTTTCACGATTTCATTAATGAGTAAAGGCATCAAGGATAGAATAGTAACAAAAATCCAATCCGTTATGCTTAAAGCATGAGCACCAAAAACATTTGCTAGAGCTGGTATCATAATTATTGAGTCTTGTAATATTATCCCAAAAACTATAGCTCCAACTAAAAGTTTATTTGAAAATAAACCTATTTGGAATATGGATTTCTTTTCGTTTCTCATGTTTAAGGCATGAACTAGCTCAGAAACACTAAGTACCACAAAGGCCATAGTTTGCGCGTGCATTAGAGCATCTTTTGAGATATTTTTAGGGAATAGTGGGAATAAACTAGTAGTTCCACTATAGAATTTTGCACCTACTATAAATGCTGTTAAGGCTAAGGTACCGATTAATAATCCATTTAGAAGTAAATTTAAGGTTACTCCTTTAAACAAACTATCTTTTGGGTTACGTGGTCTATATTTCATTATATCAGGATCACCTGGATCTACTCCTAAAGCTAAAGCTGGTAGAGTATCTGTTATTAAGTTAACCCACAATATATGGATAGGTCTAAGAGGCGCCGCCCAACCTAAAACTATTGCAAGAAATAGAGCTATAATTTCTCCAATATTACAAGAGATAAGAAATATTATAGTTTTCTTTATATTTGTGAAGATGTTTCTGCCTTCCTTTATAGCCGCAACGATAGTTGAAAAATTATCATCTACGAGTATCATATCCGAAGCACCTTTTGCTACATCCGTACCAGTTATACCCATTGCTACCCCTATATTTGCCATTTTCAGAGAGGGTGCATCATTTACGCCGTCACCCGTCATAGATACAATATTCCCTTTGTCTTTATAAGACTTTATAATCTTCACTTTATGTTCTGGAGATACTCTTGCAAATACTCTTATATTATCAATTTTTCTATTTAACTCTTCATCAGACATTTTATCCAATTCCTTACCAGATATAACTTCAGATGCATCATAAGTAATGGCAAGTTCTTTGGCTATGGCAAAAGCTGTGTTTTTATGGTCACCGGTTATCATTACAGTCTTTATTCCCGACTTCCTACATAAGGAAATAGAATCTTTAACCTCTAGTCTAGGTGGATCTATCATACCAACTAGTCCAATTAGTATTAAATCACTTTCTAAAGAATCAATATCTACATGTGAACTCTTAATAACTTTATAAGCTGCACCTAGAACTCTTAAAGCAGAGTTGGACATATTATTAGAAGCAGCTGCTATTTGTTTTCTGATTTCCGGCGTAAGCTCTACTGTCTTGCCTTTGATAAAGGTCTTATTACATATATTTATCAGATTATCAATGGCCCCTTTTGTCATTACATAATATTCATTATCATATTTATTTACGGTAGTCATTAACTTTCTATCTGACTCAAACGGGATTTCATCAATTCTTTTATGTTTTTTCTCTAGGTCGTCTTTAAATATGTTATAGCCTACCCCAGCTATGAGTAAAGCAATTTCAGTGGGGTCACCTGTTTTTGAGTTTTCTGCATAAGTAGCATCATTGCATAAAATAAGATTTTCAAGCAAAAGCTTATGATTAGCATCATCAATATTTAGGCTTTCTATATTTCCTAGATAGCCATCTGCATAGAACTTTGTTACAGTCATTTTGTTTTGAGTTAAGGTTCCAGTCTTGTCAGAACATATAATATTAACTGAACCTAAAGTTTCAACAGCTGGTAATTTCCTTACAATAGCATTTTCCTTTATCATTCTTTGAACGCCTACTGCTAGGACTATAGTTACTATAGCAGGGAGACCTTCCGGAATTGCAGCAACTGCTAAACTGATAGAAGTAAGTAGCATCTCAAAGAGATCTCTTTTTTGAATAACACCCACTAGAAACATAAGAGCACATATAACAAGTGTACCTATTCCCAGGTACTTTCCAAGCTCAGCTAGTTTCTTTTGAAGTGGAGTCTCATTGTCTACCTTTTCATCTAGCATCTTTGCAATCTTACCTATTTCAGTATTCATTCCAGTATAAACAGCTATGCCTATCCCTCTACCATAGGTAGATAAGGTAGACATGAAAAGCATATTCTTCTGATCCCCCAGTGGGGTATCAATACTTGTTAAGACTAGGGAAGCATCTTTATCTACTGGCACAGATTCTCCTGTAAGCGCAGATTCTTCGGTTTTTAAATTCACAGCTTCAATAAGTCGCATATCGCAGGGCACATATCTTCCAGCGTCAATAATAATAATATCTCCCGGGACAACCTCTTTAGATAGAATTTCTTTTATCTTTCCATCTCTTCTAACTACAGCCTTAGGGGTAGATAATTTTTTTAGTGAATCAAGTGCTTTTTCTGCTTTAGACTCTTGAATAATTCCTACTGTAGCATTAATAAAAATAACAATAGCAATTATAATTGCGTCACTTGTTTCACCAAGAATAGCAGAAACTACTGCTGCAGCTAACAGAATATAAATTAAAATATCATTTAATTGAGCAAAAAACATTGCTAGTATAGTTTTAGGTTTTTTAACTACTAACTGATTTAGCCCAAATTCTTCTGCTTTTAGTTCGGTTTCCTTTTGAGAAAGTCCTAGTTCTATATTTGAGTCTAATTCCTTTATAACTTCCTCTATAGTTTTGTTAAAGAACAAGAAAATCACCTCTTCTTAAGTATTTGTTATTTTAGATAAATTTATTACAAAATAAAAAGACCTTTGCTCCATAAAAATAAATAGAGCAAAGGTCTTGCAACATCAAATGAGTCAATTATCCGGGTGTAGTTTGTACACCGTGCTGACGAACAATTAAAAGCATAAAAAATACTCTCGCTACTCCCCTTTTAATATATTATATCATAATAATAACACGTTGGTAACAATTTCTTAAGCAAGTGGAGCAAAAAAACGCCAAATATATTCATAAAACCTTTTCCACATACCTCTCTTATGATAAGTTTTAATATCGAATTTTATGCAATCATTCATATCATCTAAAAATGTATCCCTACATTTAATTGCAAAATCATTATTATATATAAATGCATTAACCTCATAATTAAGACTAAAACTTCTAATATCCATATTTGCAGTGCCTACAGTTGAAACATGGTCATCTATAACTATGGTTTTTCCATGAAGGAACCCAGAATGAAGGTATACTTTTACCCCATATTTTAACAATTCCGCAGCATAAGACAAAGAAATAGCATAAATGTATTTTTTATCAGGTATACCAGGAAGCATGATTCTCACATCCACACCAGAATATGCAGCAATCCTTAGAGCATCTAATAAGGTTTTATCTGGAACAAAATATGGTGACTGAATATATAAATATTTTTTCGCGGAAGTAATCATTTTAACATATGCATCTTTTATGCTCTCATTTCGGCTGCTTGGGCCACTGGAGAGTATTTGCACACCTTGGGTTCCTTCTTCAATAGGGTTATTAAAACTTTTTAATATCTTTTCATCAAACATTGCCTTAGCTTTGTTTTTCTTTCTGAAGCTTTGATTTTGCAAAAAAACTAGATCAGTCCAAAATCTTGTTTGAAGTGAAAGTACACTGTCACCGGTCAAACGTATAGATGTATCTCTCCAGGGCTTATGTATCTTTTTTAAACCAAAATATTCATCTCCCACATTAATTCCACCTGTATAAGCTATTTTCCCGTCAATAATAACTATTTTCCTATGCATTCTATAATTGATTAGTAAAAAACTTTTAAATAAGGATGGCAAAAATCTATACACCTGTCCATCAGCTTTTCGTAGCTTATCAAAATCGCTCATATGTGTAAATAGAGAACCTATACCATCATATATTAATTTTACTTCTACCCCTTGCCTTGCCTTCACTTCTAAAAGAGAAATGAACTTTTTACCAATATCATCTTTTGCTCTAAAGATATAATATAAAACCTCAATACTTTTTGTTGCCTTCTCGATATCTGCAAAAATTCGAGAAAAATTTTCCTGGGCATCTATCAAAAGTTCCACATTATTATTTTGAGTAAAAAAACTCATTGCATTTCTTGAGTTTAACATTATCAAATTTCTATATTTTTCGGTTTCTATTTCATTAAATTGTATTTTATCAGCCACGATATCATGGATTTGTTTATATAGAGCTTTATTGTGTTTTTCTTCTATTTCACTCATACCATATTTTCTTGACATAACACGAATTCTGTATGTACTCCCAATAAAGAAATATAAAATTAAACCGAAGTAGGGTAAAAGAAAGAATACAAGAAGCCAAGCAAATGGTACTCTAGTATCATGTCGTTTTATAAAAATTATAGCTAAAATAGATATAATATTAGAGAAATACATAAGTATTAGAAAAGAAGTTGAAATATTCATGCTAGGCCTCCAATCTTGCTTAATTTTTATCCCCATAGACTATATTTCTAATAATAAAGTATTATTATACCACTGATGCCCGATATTGTTTAATATTAAGGACTTCTTAGTTATAATTTGTTATAACTTAGTTATAATTTGTTATAACTATTGTAGTATTATGTTAAAATAGGTATGTTCAGTAAAAACATTTTCTCAATTCAAATTTAAGGGGGATAAAAATGATAGTACTTGAGGTTAAGAATTTAAAGAAAAAATTTGGTAAGAACTTAGCAGTAAATGATATTTCCTTTGGTCTTGAAGCTGGTAAGATTATTGGCCTTATAGGTCCTAACGGTGCAGGGAAAACTACTACCTTAAAATGCATAACTGGGCTATTAAATAAAACAGAAGGAACTGTAACTATTTTAGGTA
Source organism: Clostridiaceae bacterium (assembly GCA_036507955.1). Classification (GTDB taxonomy): domain Bacteria; phylum Bacillota; class Clostridia; order Clostridiales; family Clostridiaceae; genus DATCIH01. Next base: position 22,808 of record DATCIH010000187.1, read on the forward strand.
TGGACATAAGGAAACAGGAAGCCAGAACTCATATAGCTTACATTCCAGAAACTCCAGACATTTATACTATGCTCACTGTTTGGGAGCACATGAAATTTATAGCTCTAGCTTATGAACTAGATAATTGGGAAGAAAAAGCAAAGGAGCTTTTAGAACGCTTTGATCTAGAAACCAAAAGAAATGAATTAGGTAAAAACCTCTCTAAGGGCATGACTCAAAAGGTTTCAATTTGTTGTTCATTGCTTCATAATCCAGATGTTCTACTAGTGGATGAGCCTATGATAGGCCTTGATCCTAGAGCAATCCGAGAGCTTAAAGATGCCTTTCTCGAATTAAAAAATGAAGGTAAAACCATACTAATTAGTACTCATTTATTAGATAATGCTCAAAATCTTTGTGACAGTGTAATTGTTATGAAAAATGGTAGTATAGTTACCCAGGGTAGTATAGAAGAATTAAGAAAAAACATAAATGCTGCGGAGGGAACAAGTCTGGAAGATTTATTCCTGGAGGTAACTGATGATGAGAAGAAATAGTACTGCAACTGGTCTAAAGGTACTCTCTTATATTGGAGTTTGCCAGTTTAAAAATCAAATAATTGAGATTTTTACCCATCCTATTAAAGCTATAAGTACAATACTGAAAATCTTACTTCCTTTGGCTTTTATGCTAACCCCTATGTTATTGAGAGGTGGAAATAATAAGTCCTCTATACCTACAATTAATCTTCCTTTAAATATAATCGGGGCAGTTCTAATGTTATTACTACTTATAATCTTTTTCATCAATCTTGATAAAGCTGTAGATTCCTATTTTCCAACAGGCTACTCAGGAGCTACTGTGAATTTTCTATTTACCTCCCCTTTAAGCAGTCGATTGATTTATGCTTGGTCTATTTTAGGAAGGATTTTTAGTACTTTTCTTACCAGTTTTTTTATGATATTTTTTATATTCTTTATGTTGATGTCCTTTAAAATCAGTATGAGTACAAATGGAATATTATACTCAGTACTCGGCATAGCTCTATTTACAATGGTTGTACAAAATCTCAACTTTTTTCTATACTCAATTTCAAAACGATTTAAAATAAGAAAATTTTTAGATATAGCAATAAAGCTTTGTATAGGGGGGGTATTGGCTTATTTTCTATTACTTTTATATAAAAGCAAAGATATGTTAAACATGGCTATCAACACATTTGGGGGAGCGTCCTTTAGTAAGCTACCTATATTAGGGTGGAGCAAAACCTTGATTATGTCACCTCTTTCAAAGGAAGCCCCTTTATTTTATGCTTTAATGCTTACTATATTTGTTTGCGTTATGATGATTTTTACTATATATTGGGCTACGGATTTTTATGAGGAAGCTATGGTTACCACAGAAAAGATGTCAAACTTTAAAGCTGCAGGAAAGGTTAACAATATTGATCAAATGCAACAATTAACAAACACAAAAAAAGTAAAGGTTAAAAACGTTAATTTAAATTGGGACTTCAAAAAGGCCTATTCCTTTCTTTGGAAAGATGCGGTAATATATAGCAGAAAAAGCAAAGGTCCTATTTGGGAAATTATAAAATATATATTGTACATAGGAATAGGAACTGGTTTAGCTTTAGCCTTTAGCACGACGCCCTTTATTACTATTGTTCTGATAGTCTCAGTCTACTGCGTAATGTTTTCTGGCAGCAGTTTTCAATTCATGAGCGGTCTTAACTATGAATTGAAAAAATCCTATATATTCTTACTTCCTGGAAGGGTTAGAGATAAATTATTAGCTATTAATGCTCTACCTATCTTAAAGCTTATATTAAGGAACCTATTAATGGTGCTACCCCTTCTATTTTTAACTAAGACTACTTTCCTTCAAGTTATGGCACTTTGGATACTTTTATGCTCTATACAATCCTTGAACATGTTTACTGTAGTAACCATAAATGTTATACTTCCCTTTGAAAGCCCTAAGAATATGATATCCATATATTTGAAAATGATCATCCAATTAGTTGCCTTTATTCCAGCGGGAGGTTTAGCGGTTTTGTTATGGTTTTTTACAAAAAATATTGAAGCTTCAATATTTTTATTTGCTTCAATATGTTTATTGTTAGTTTTTTTCTTACTTTATATAAGTGAGATAATATTTTACAGGATAGAGCTTAAATGATTAACGGTTAACTTTATCAGTTAACTTTCTAGGTTTACCGCATTAATATAAATATTTCTACAGTTTCTTTCCGAAACTCTAGGTTTTCTATTATGAAAGGGAGAAATAAAGGCATTATCGATGGTAATGTCTCGTGTCCCTTGCAGATGTAGCCAATAAGCCTCTTGCTCCTCTGGCAAAGCTGCCACTTGTTCACTAGGGCTTACATCCACAATTCTGCCTTTAATCATTATATTTTCACTATCTTTTAACTCTACAGTAAGGCCATTAAAATGAACATCTCTAATGTTGTCCCCTTCGCCAACTATTGCTAAAACATTTTCAGTGGAACAAATAATATTTTGCAAATTAACATTACGAATATTTACAGGAAACAATCTATCAGGCACCTTGTCTGCATAGGAGGAATTGTGGTGATAGGTGCTCATAATGCATATGGCTTCCCCATTACCCCACCAGCCTCCAGCTCTAATTCTGGTATCTATTAGTAAATTGCTTACTAATAGGTTTTCCACGAGTCCAGTCCTCGAACTAGTCATAACGCATAAGCCCCTGTTACTTTCTTTAATTATACAATTGGTTATACACACATTTCTAACTATTGAGTGCATATATCCTACAACTATAGCCTTAGAGGATGAACGCAAAATGCAATCTGAGATAACAATGTCCTCACAAGGTTTATTCCAATCGGTAATACAAGATATTGCTATACAATCATCCCCACTGGAAATGTTGCAATCTCTAACAAATACTTTTTTACAGGAACAAAAGTGCATACCATCATTGTTGGGTATAGATAAATTATTATCAATCGTTAGCCCTGTTACATGAATATCCTCACATTCAATGAAAGCCATAGTCCAGCAAGGAGCATTAATTATCCGCACCCCTTCTATGTGTACCCTATTACAGTTATAGAAGAAGATAGGTTGATTGGGGCGGTTATCATACGTACGTGGACATTCATCTAATTGGTTTTTAGTTAACGGTTCTATTGTTTTTGGTATACTAGGTTCCTCCATATGATAAAAACTATCTCCATTTAGGTTGATAGTGCCTTCACCATAGATTCTTATATCATCATTGTTGAGACTATATAATAATGAGAGTGTCTTTCCCATTTCATTATGCTCATAACCATTAAAGACATAGTCCGCTATATTAGGTGACCCTTTAAGTATTGCTCCCTTTTCTAAATATAAAGAAGCACTTCCTAGGTTAAGTGTACCAGTTAGGAATTCACCTGCTGGAATTAATACTGTAGCATTATTGGCACTTGCCTCATTAAAAGCAGTTTGAATTTCCTTGGTATAAAATGCTCCAGTGTTTGGTTCTACGCCGTAATCTGAAATATTTATGTAACTCATATTAGGTCTCCTTTTTTTAATATTATTAATATTATACTCTATTTGATAATTTTTATGATGTATTTCATATGCTAAAATCGGACCTGCATGCAAAATAGCCCCTAAAATTAATCAAGGGTTATTGAAAACAATATTATCGTCATTTACACATTAGAGATACATAAAAGATTGAGGTGGGTATTTTATTTTAGGATTTAATTCTACTAATTCTAATGGTTTTTTATATACTTTAATATTCTTGATTCCGATTGCAAACCCAATTTTTCTTTCAGAAAAATAGTCTACGTATGCATTCTCATCTATCCCTGCATATAATTTAGTTTGTTCCCAAATGATATTAGGATTTCCTTCTAATACATTATCAATTTGAAATTCTCCAATAACTTTACCTATCGGTTTTGTAACATACACTACCACAGCATTTATATCTTTTCTTTTAAATAGTCGTCGCCTATACTCATATTTTTTTTCACCATTAAATATTTTTTGTGCATATTCAGGTTTAATTGATAATAAAACTTTCATCTACATCACCTAACTCTAATATTTTTAGTAAACTCTCATTAGTTAATTCTAGAGCCACCCATCGTTCATTCCTATCTAATCCAACATCTTCGATCAGTTCTTTTCTAATTGGCCTTTTCTTTAAAGCAATGTTATATAACATTTTCACTAAATACTTATAATTTCTAGTTTTCCATAATCAGCAGTTCTATAAATAACTACTATATCACCTTTTCCATAGGTGCTAAGATTTGCACCAGAAAGGTAAATTTTTTCAATGCTTTTAGTAAAAGATGAATCTTCTATAATATGTTCTTTCTCAGTTTTAAGTTGAGAGTTAGGAAACATCCTTGTATGAAACTTTGGAAATATCGAAAGCATAAACTTTTTACTTTTTCTAATATCAACTTTGGGATAATCTAGTAAACCAAACATTGAAACCAGGATAATCAGCTTTTAACGTGCTAAAAAAATCGTCATTTAAATTTATTTCACTAAATTTCTTTTTCAGGATAACATCCATGAATCTCACCTTCCTCTTGCAAAAGCATTATTTTACCGTGTTGTTATTTAGAGAATATTCTATATCCTCAATTTTAAACATTATTGCAATGACGCCGTTTCCTTTCTCTTGATTAGGTGAGTAAATACTATAAATTCTATTTAATATTTCATTCCTATCTAAATTACTATATCCAAAATACTCCAAAGGAAATGAATCATATAACTGTTCAAAAGATAAAAAGCAATATATCTTTTCAACTTTTACTAAAATCGATTGATTTAATTCTGGAAACTTATAAAAGATTATTTCATCTTCCACATTTATTTGTTTTCTTTTTTGATCATTAAGCCGGACTTCCAGTATTTTATTGTTATATTTAATGTTTTCAAATTCTTCTAACTTCAATCGCATTTCATGTAGCATATATCACACCACCTACTTTTTCATAAGCTTAATAATTTTTAGAAAATCTAATATGCTTGTCACAAGCACATCTAATTACTCTATATATAGAGTAACATATGTTCGCCTTTACGTAAATATTAGATTTTTTTACCCCCTTGGAATTACCAATACATACTTCATCATGTTTAGCAAAGAATTTAGCCCTTACTTTATATCCAATCTGTACACATTAGCCTCATAGGGCCTAAGTTTCGTGTAACTTTCTCTATAATTAGATAGTATTAGTTTATAATCACTAATAGCTTTAGGTCTTTGTTTTTCTTTATTAGCTAGGTTTATTTCTATATAAAACTTAGCTCCATCAAGTTGTCTAAAATAGCAGAATATATCTTTTGTTCTTGCTTTTACCGGAATGAAATCTCCATAAACTAAAGCTTTATTTTCGTGCCTTAAGGCAATAATTTCTTTATAGAAGTTTAAATTTGAATTTTTGTCTTTACTTTCAGACTCCACATTACAGTTTTTAGAATCTATGTTTATTCCAAGCCAGGGTGCACCTGTTGTGAAACCACTATTTATCTCTCCATTCCATTGCATAGGCGTTCTAGCATGGTCCCTACTTCCTGCATTTATTCTTTTAAGAGCATTTTCTTCATTCATGCTGGCTATTAATTCTTTATAAAGGCCTAGACTTTCAATATCTTTAATTTGCATTATGGACTTAAAATCAGAATTAATCATTCCCAGCTCCTGCCCTTGAAAGACAAAAGGTGTTCCTTTTAAGGTGAACTGAATAACCGCTAATAGTTTACTAATAACATCTCGATACTGAAGATCTGAATTGATTTTTGAAATCATTCTGGGATTGTCATGATTTTCGAAAAACAACGTGTTCCAGCAGTTATTACCATAATTCAATTGCCAATTTGTAAATATTTTTTTTAGGAAATTTAAATCATATTTGTAAGTATCAAAGCGTACTTTGCCAGGATTTTCAAGATGATCAAAGGAAAATACCATATCTAGTTCTTTCCTATAATCAGCGGTTAATAGTTTGCTCATTTCCATACCAGTACCTGGTGTTTCACCTACGATAAACACATCAAAATTATCAAAAGTCTTATTTCTCATTTCTTTAAGATATTCATGAAGTCTTGGGCCATAAAAATAATGTTCTATTCCCCGGTAACCCATCATATCCCCTATAAGAACATTTCCCTCAGGCAAACCAGGCTCTTTAGAGATATAACTGATAACATCTAATCTAAAACCGTCAATACCTTTATTTAGCCACCAATTAATCATGTCATATAGATCAGTTCGAAGCGCTTCATTTTCCCAATTTAAATCCATTTGCTTTTTTGAAAAAAGATGAAGACACCACTCATCTTTTTCTTTGTAATAATTCCAGGCACTTCCACTAAAAAAAGATGTCCAGTTATTAGGGGGCTTCTCTAGCTTATCTGATTTCTTCCACAAATAATAATCTTTATAGGGTGAACTATCATCTTTAAGTGCACTTTTAAACCATTGATGTTCATCGGACGTATGATTTATAACCAAGTCCATAATGATTTTCAAACCAAGCTCATGTGCTTTTTCCAGGAGGTTATTAAAATCTTCCATATTTCCAAATTCACTCATTATGGCTCGATAGTCACGTATATCATAACCATTGTCATCATTTGGAGAATCATAAATTGGAGATAACCAAATAACATCAACTCCAAGAGCTTTCAGATAATCTAATTTTTCAGTTATGCCGTTAATATCTCCAATCCCATCTCCATTAGAATCCTTGAAACTTTTAGGATAGATCTGATAGACTACAGCTTCTTTCCACCAAACCTCTTTTGGTTTTAAATCCTTACCTATTGGGATGTCTTTTTCACTGTTTAGTAACTTAAGAAGAGTGTCAATAAAATCACTGTTCACAATTTTAGGTACTAAGTGGCTCAATTGCTTTAATCGAATATTTCTAACAATTGGATTATTAACAAGAGTCATGCTCTTTCCCATTTGAAGTAACATCTTGGCTATTATGTCATGACCTATGGGACTTTGCAATAGCTCTTTAATCCGACTATTCGAAGTATATTTAATACTATTCATCTTAAACACCCTACCTTTATTCTTTGTTACTTTCATCTCTTGATGCCATTTCTACTAGCTGATTAGTGGCCATCATTTCAGAAACCTGTGTTTCACTGAGTTTGTAGAAAAAGGTCATAACTATAAGCATAATCAAATACCCCACTATAGGTACAAGACTCATTATTATCCAAATACCATGTAAGGCTTCAGGAGTTTGAGTTTTTCCTTGAGTTACATAACCAAAGAAGCCCATCATTTGCAAACTTAAGGTTACACAAAGTGCTCCTGACAGCTTTGTCATAAGGGTTTGAACGGAAAAGGCTATGGCCTCGGTACGTTCTCCATTTATGAAGGCACCATACTCAATACAATCCGCTGTAAACATACCATAAATGAGTAAAGGTAATTGCATGAAGGCAACTCTAATAGCTGCTAATGCTAGGAAAAGTGCAAAATTATCATAGCCTGCAAAATATTGCAAAAGACACATGAAGACCGTCATAATGCAGCAAAATATAGTAATATTTCTTTTTCCAAATTTCTTAATGATCATTGGTAACATCGGAGCTAATATAACCACAGGAAGTACTGATATTCCCATAATGATAGTAACCTTACCTGCATCCCCAAGATTTGAGTTAGCAAAATAAACAGCCATAGTTTGTAGAGTATTAGTAGAACTGATTGCTAAAAAGCCTACATAATATATCATTAGTTTTTTGTTTTTAAATAAAAATGTAAATATCTTCTTAAAAGTAATGTTGCTACTTCTTTTATACTGAATTCTTTCTTTTGCAAGAAACTGTAGAGGAAACATTGCTAAAAAGGATATAAGTGCGTAAATACTTATGGAGCCTGTCCAACCGACTCCACCTTTTAAGGACATAAACACTGCGCTTGATATAGCGGCAAGGGCTGCGGCTAAACGACCATAGGAAATCAACTTATCCCTTTCGAAAATATTATCAGTCATAGCTGTAGAGAGTGAGAATAAAGGTGAGTCTGACATTGTGTAAAGCATACCCCATACAAGATATGTAGCATAAGCAAAAATAAGTTTCACACTATAAGTTTGACCAATGCTAAAAAACACAAAAACAAGTGAAAGTGGTACTGTATATGTAACAATTCGAAGCCATACTAGGTACTTACTACTTTTAAATAAATGTTTATCAACAATTGCCCCCATAAGTGGGTCATAAAAAGCATCTAGTAGTCGTGCTATAAGTAAGAGTAGTGAGGCCGAAGCTATGGACAATCCCACACTTTCTGTATAAAAAAAACTCAAAAACTGGAATTGTAAAGTATAGATGACATTTTGGCCGAAAAAATAACTTCCATAAGACACTCGTTCTAGTGAAGAGGTACGGTAAGCTTGATTAACCATTACATTATTCCCCCTTGGATAAGTTTATTGCAAAAAAAATAAATAATAGAATTATTCATACAAATTTCTCATCTGCATATCACTATTTATACAATTCTATATAAACCATTTTTTTCCTGCAATATATTTTAATATGTTATAATATTTATATAAGCATAAAAATAGGTTAGGTAAATTAGGGAAGTGGCAAATAACTATGTTAAAAGAAGATTTGGTTGACCTTCAACAAAGAATTATTACTTTAAGGTCAGAAGGAAAATACAAAGAAACCATTGAGAATTATTATGATCTTATAGAGAGTGGAATGGAATTAGAAGATTACAAATCTCTTCTAATTTCTTATATGAATCTAGCTGCTTCCTACTATTGTATTGGTGATATTGAGGCAGCCTTTGACAAGTATTGAGACTCATTAGCATTGGAGTTACAGATAATTTAACTCCTCCAGCAATATATTTTAACGAACTATATACTGTTGCAGATTTAAGGCTATACAGGGCAAAAAACAATGGTCGAAACCAAGTTTGTGCAGTTGACTAATGGTATACACCTCAACTTGAAAATGCACATAAAGGGCTGATAGATAGAAATATATAATTCTATCTATCAGCCCTAAAATTATAGCATAAATATATTTGTGCTTTTCTTGTTTTTCTCACTTAAAGTATTAGCGTTCAGAAGGCATATTGATTCATACGGTTCCAAGGTTAGTTTTACATTTTTATCAAATAGACCTTTTTCCTGATTAAAATAAATTCCTCTTTCAACTTTTATATCAAGTTTTTTATTACTTAAATTACTTAAGACTAAATATTCATTATCATCAATCATAAAATTAATCCTTACTACATCTGAAAATGATACATCCTTAATTATCTTTTCTTTAATAGGAAATATGGATTTATATAGCTTAAGCTCCTCTTCACTATATTCACTAACATTATCTGAGGTAAACACAATCCCACCAAATATCAGATTTATAAGTAACAAGGTATATCTCTGATGCTTAGTCAATTTATTATTTTTTGATCTTAGGATAAAAACATCTGGATCATTTAGAAAAGCATGCCCATTTAAATGTCTTCTTCCAATTGTACTCGAAATAGCATTAATGGTAGACACTCTTTCCCTATAATGAAGCATATTAAGCAATTTATCCTCCCAAGTAAGGGAAATATCGCTACCCACTCTACAACAATCAGTTAGTCCAAAGCAAGCTCCAAGGGGCACTCCACAGCCTAAAATAATTTTATCTCCACATATTTCTCTTATAAACTCCATAGCTTCATACATGATCTGACCTCTTGTTTTATCTTTTCTTGGTATTAAGGCTACTGCATAAAGAAAATCCAGTTTTACCATATCAAAGTCCCATAGCTCTAATACCGTATGAAATACTTCTCTAAGATAATTTCTTACCTCTTCATTGTAAAAATCCAAAACATTAAAAAAATAGCTCCAGCCAGGATTAAAGCCTGCTGTTTGAAGGACCCAATCAGGATGTTCTTTACAAATGCTTGATTTCTTCTCACATATAAAAGGGGCTAACCAAAGTCCTGCCTTATATCCAGATTTTTTTATCTCCCGCGCTATAAATTCCATACCCCTAGGAAACTTTTTATTTATATGCAGCCAATCCCCTACAAATTCTTGATAGCCATCATCTATTTGAAAGATTTCTATAGGGATGCGCTTTGATTTAAGAGCTTTTAAATTATCTAAAATTATTTCTTCCGAAACTTTAGTATAATAATTATACCAGCTAGTCCATCCAGCACATTGCTTAATTCTTGGTGGGGGTAACTTCATTGCTTCAAAATATTTATTGAAGCAATAATTTTCTTCACCTTCAATAAAGTATAAATCGAAAGCTTCATACTCAGTTTTTATTAGTAGTCCGCTACAATCCTTTATTACTTTTAAACTACTTTCTAGCTTATCAAATTCGAAAATAGTATAACCTGTCCTTTCGGAAAGTGAGCCAATTAATTTAATTTTACTTTCTTCTCTAATATATGTATATGTGAAGCTTTGAAGCTTATTTTTACTATTGGAATAAAAATTATAGTCTCCATAGGGACTCATTATGGGCATTGCAATTCTCTTAAGTTTTGGTATGCTTTCTTTAATATAAAACTCCTTGCTATTTGTCCAGGTTTGATAACCATTGAGAAATACAGGGTTTTCCTTTTTTATTTCCTCATCCATTTCAATGTAAAAAGCTTTGATTTCTACTGGGACCATTGGAATTATTTCCACCTTAAAAACTAAGCCATTACCTAAAACGTATGTATTAAAAATGATCTTTAAATCTTCATTACTAAAATTCTCATCAAAATAAAATTCTCTTCTTTTATTTTTTGAAATATAAACAATAACTCCATTTTTAATTTTCATTACGTTTGTGGCTCCTCTATTACACAATTTAATTTCATTTATATGTAAATTATGTATTCGATATATCTTTTAATAATCCTTCAATTGAACGAATATTTTAAATTAGTTGTAAAAAGGTGTGGGAAATGGTAAAATTTCATGCAATAATAGAATTTTGTGTCTTGAGCACAGTGAAAGGAATGGGAGTTTTATGAAAAATATTTTATTTGCTTCACCCTTATATATTCTAAGGAAAGAATGTACGGAAGATTTATTTGCTGCTTTGTCCAAACTTGGAGATTTGGGCTTTAATGGAATTGAGTTTCTCAGTTTTTTTGGAAAAAGTGGGGAGAGTGTACGTGAAAAGCTGGAGGAACTAGATATGGTTTCTCTTGGGAATCATGTGGGGTATAATGAATTCCTATCTGATATAAAGGGTACCCTTGATTTACATAAAAAAGCTGGTTGCAAGTATATTACGGTTGGCACTATTCCTACAATTGGACTTCCGGGTGGTGAAAAATTTTCTGGAACAATAAAGCAACTAACTAAGTTAGGTCAGACCTGCAAAGAAGAAGGAATAACACTTTTATACCACAACCATGCTGGAGAGCTTACAAAAAAAATACAGGGGAAATATATACTTGAAGTTATACTTGATGAGATTCCAGGCGACTGCCTTGCATTGGAACCGGATTTAGGGTGGATGGCTATAGGTGGAGCTGACCCTTCATTTTTCCTTGAAAAGTATAAAAACCGTTGTCCAGTAATACATCTTAAAGATTTCTATGCTAGCGATATATCAAGAATCGGAAATGTAGGAGATCTTGGGGACAAACGTGGTACAGTGGATAATGGAAATTTCGAATTCCGCCCTCTAGGATACGGTATAGCAAATATTCCTATATATATGGATAAGGTGTTAGCCTGTGATCCTGAATGGATTGTTATTGATCACGATCTTGCATATGATCGAAATAGCTATGAGGACTTAAAGGTGAGTCTATCATATGTAAAACAACTTATTACCCTTATTTGATTATGGAATTATAGCAAATGCCAATATTTGGCGCACAATAAAGGTGGTGTAACAAACTTATAGTTTAGTTACACCACCTTTAACACTTATATTTGGTTCACTTTAAAAGTTCCGACTGCACCGATATTAGGATTAAATACATGTTCTATTCTAGGTAAGGATATCCCTAACGTCTCTTTAAGAACGTCCTCTACGGTTTCTACTGTTATAATAGTCAATTGATTCTTAACTTCTTCAGGCACATCCTTAAGGTCAATTAAATTATCCTTTGGAATTAATATTTTTGTTATTCCAGCTCTTTGAGCTCCCAGAAGCTTTTCCTTAAGTCCTCCTATTGGAAGAACTGCTCCTCTTAAGGTGATTTCTCCTGTCATTGCAAGCTTTGAATCCACCTTTATGCCTGTAACAAGGGAGGCAAGTGCAGTGAATAAGGTAATTCCTGCTGAGGGTCCATCCTTAGGAGTTGATCCTGAGGGAACATGAATATGAAGATCTCTTTCCTTAAAGTTGATGGCATTCAACGGTAACCTTGACTTTAGTAAACTTAAAGAAATCTTTGCAGATTCTTTCATGACATCCCCCAATTGGCCAGTTAAGATAACTTGTCCACTTCCTATCATGTCTGTAGCTTCAATGAAAAGTATCTCTCCACCTACTGATGTCCAAGCTAGTCCTGTTACAACTCCTGGTGGGTTATCCTTTTGGGCCTTATCATGACTTGAAACTTTTCTCCCAAGTAAATCATCTAGCATGTCCACGGTAACTTTAAATGGTAATTTTACCTTGTTGGTTACAATCTTCTCTGAAGTAACTCTTGCAAGAGTAGCCAATTGTTTTTTTAGACCTCTTACTCCAGCTTCCAGAGTATATTCACTAATTATTTTTTCCAGTGCTTCATCTTCAATAACTAACTGATCTTTATTAAGTCCATGCTCTTCAAGTATTGAAGGTATCAAGTGATTTTTACCAATATGAAATTTTTCGTTCATGGTATAGCTTGATATTGGAATTATCTCCATTCTGTCAAGTAACGGTCTAGGAATATTCTCTAAGGAGTTAGCTGTGGCTATAAAAAATACCTCTGACAAGTCATACGGTAAATCTAAATAATGATCTGTAAAGCTATTATTTTGCTCTGGATCTAGAACCTCAAGTAACGCACTGGCTGGATCTCCATTATAACCCGTCATCAACTTGTCCACTTCATCTAACACCATAACTGGATTTATCTCTCCTGCTTTCTTAATGCTTTGAAGAATTCTCCCTGGCATTGCCCCTATATAAGTTCTTCTATGTCCTCTAATTTCAGCTTCATCACGTATGCCGCCTAAACTTAGGCGTATATATTTCCTATCAAGAGCCTCTGCAATACTTTTTCCTAAACTTGTCTTTCCTGTACCAGGGGGTCCAACTAGTAATAAAATAGAGCCTTTTTTATCCTTTTTAAGCTTCATAACTGCTAAGTGTTGTATTATTCTATCCTTCACCTTATCAAGTCCATAATGCTTTTCATCTAATATTCTTCTTGCTTCTCCTAGATTAATATCTTTAGCTTCTTTCTTCTTCCAAGGAAGCTTTACTAACAGATCTAAATAGTTACGTATAATATTATATTCAGCACCATTTTCGCTTTGACCTTCTAACTTTTCTAATTCATATAAGGCAGCATCCTTTATCTCAGTTGGCATTTGAGCCTCTTCAATCTTATTGAAATAATCCTTGTCCTTTTTAGCACCTTCACTTTTTCCTTCATTTAGTTCACTTTGTATAGCTTTTAACTGCTCTCTGAGTAAGGATTGTCTATAATTCTTGTTAGCTTTTTCAGAAAATTTTTCTGCCATCTCAAACTGCAACTTTAAAGCTTCTTTTTGCTTGAGGATATAATCCATAAACTTTAAGCTTCTCTCTTTTAAAGATCGAGTTTCAATCAATTCATATTTTTCTTCCTTTGAAAGTGGCATAAATTGAGTAAGATGACCCATTAATTTATTTAAATCCTTTTGCTCCTCTACAATCAACATGAACTCTTCTGCGCCTTTAAAGTTTTCACTAACCTCACGAGTAACCTTTTTCACATACTCTACCATTTCAGCTTGGCTATCTTTTGTAAGATCAATAATATCCGGAGCAAGCTCGAATTCTACGTGAATAGAACTATTTTCAATACTCAGCGCTATAACCTCTACCCTATCTATTACAATAATTTTTACTTGATATCCTTTTTCTGTTTTCTCTACGCCTTTTACAAGAAAGGAAACTCCAATCTTATAAAAATCTTCTTCTTTTAACTGACTCTGACTAAAGTTTTGCTTCAAAGGTAAAGCTATGCTATATTGGTCCTCCTTAGCTAAATTTTGAAGTTCTACTTCACTAATCTTATTTAGACTTAAGGAATAAGCCATTCCTGGTAATAAAACTATGTCAGCTACAGGAATTACCATTCCCTCTTTATTTTTCTTATCTAAATTCATCATTTTAATCATCCTTTCTTTCAGTAGTATTCATAAGTTGATTTTACCTGTATGCTTATACGAGCAAAACATCCTGTATAATTGAAATCATTTCCTCGAGCAGTACCACCTGTTCAACTTCACCAATCCATTGTCTACTAGCAATAGATTTTATTGGATAAAAGATTATAGCTATCAAACTGTCATTTTTAAAGTTTTTTATTACTCTTTTTTCTTTCATTTCTTCTAACAATATTTTTAAATTATTCATTCCTTTCTTTTCTGAGCATTGGCAAGCTAAAACTGGGCAATTAGAAAATTGATCTACGAAATGAAAAATTTCTTCATTTTCTTGAATGTATGTGTAATATCCTCTAACAAGTATATCAATAATCTGTTGTCCATTCATCTCCTTATTAAGCATACTAAATATATAATCAAAAATTTGTTCTGAATACTCTCGATATATAGCTTGCAACATGACCTCTTTATTCTCATAATATATATAAACAGTAGCTGGGGAAACCCCTGCTTCTTTAGCGATCTTTGAAATAGAAGCACCTTGAAAACCTTGCTGTAGTATTAACTTAATGACTGCTTCTTTTATGCTCTTTTCTTTTTCGTCATCTTTTCTTCTCATTTGATCACCTCTTATACATTCTATAATAAACGAACATTCATTTATTGTCAATTACTAATTTAATGTTTACTATATTTTCTCTTAGGTTTGAATTGCTTAGTTCATCCTAATTTGTTATGATTATATCATCTTAAACTGTAATTATATGAGCTAGGAATGGTGATATTTATGCCTGTTAATATTACAAATGATTGGTTAGAATTACTAAAGAGTCAATTGGAAATGAAATATTATAAGGATTTGCGAACGTTTCTTGTACAGGAATATGGCTCTAGTACCATATATCCAGACAAATATGATATATTTAATGCCCTAAATTATACCGCATATAAGGATGTATTGGTGGTTATATTAGGTCAGGATCCCTACCATGGCCCGAAGCAAGCCCATGGTCTTAGCTTCTCAGTTAAGCCTGGGATTCCTATTCCACCTTCTTTAGCCAATATTTACAAAGAATTAAAAGATGATCTAGGTAACTATATCCCTAACAATGGCTATTTGAAGAAATGGGCTGATGAAGGAGTGCTTCTGCTTAATACTTCCTTAACAGTTAAGGCTGGACAAGCGAATTCTCATAGAAATAAGGGCTGGGAGATATTTACTGATGCTATTATATCTATACTAAATAAAAGAGATAAGCCTATAGTTTTTATACTTTGGGGGAGCAATGCTATCTCTAAAGAGAAACTTATAACTAATAAAAAACATTACATAATCAAATCTCCCCATCCAAGTCCACTTTCATCCTATAGAGGTTTTTTTGGTAGTAAACCCTTCTCAAAGACAAATGATTTTCTACTGTCTATTGGGGAAAAACCTATTGATTGGCAGATTGAAAATTCATGATATAATAAAGCTCAATAAATTAATATATAGCTGGAAAGAGAGATCAAACATGGAAAAATTATATTATGAAGATCCTTACCAAAAAGAGTTTATAGCTGAAATTATAGATGTCCTAGAGAAGGATGGAAAATATCACGTAGAACTGGACAAATCATATTTTTATCCAAATAGTGAGTCCCAAAGCTATGATAGTGGATCTATTAACGATGTTCCTGTTTCATATGTATATGAAGAAAATGAAAAGATCTATCATGTACTTGATATAAAGCCCTTAAGAATTCATAGAGTAAAATGCATTATAGATTTCCATAAGAAATTTGATTATATGCAGCAACATCTTGGTGCTCATATACTCTCCGCTTGTTTTGCTGAATTATTTAATGCAAACACAATTGCAGTGAAAACGGAAAATTCTTATTCATATATTGATATAGACAAAGCTATTGTGGATAAGGAAATTATAAAAGTTGAAGAAATGGCTAATAATATAGTCTTTGAGAATATACCTGTTAAAGTTTTATATCCAACAAATGCTGAGCTTAAAAAAATGAACATTAGAAAAGTTAACTCGGATAGAAATCTTGCTACTCGAATAGTAAAAATTGGTGAACTTGGTGTATTCCCTTGTACCGCACTCCATCCAAATTCAACAATTGAAGTCCAAATTATTAAAGTTTTAAGTTTTCATAAGCAAGGTGATAACTTTAGAGTTGAATTTATATGTGGTGGACGTGCAATCTCAAATTACTTTGCAAAATATGAAACAATAAATGTGATAGCAAAGCTACTTGGCTCTAAGGAAGTTGATATTCTAGGAAAGGTTGAAGGCTTAAGTGGAGAACTTAAAAAAACACGAGCTGAAAATAATTCTCTTAAAGTTGAAGTGGCAGATTATGAAGTGCAGAACTTGTTAGCCGCTTCAGAAATCATAGATAATATAAGAGTTTTTAGAAGGATTTATGAGGATGTTGATATAAAGCATATCAATTTATTGGCTACAAAATTAGTAGCCTTTCCAAAGGTAATAGTGCTACTAGGCATAAAAACTCAAGATAAAACTCAACTTATGTTTATGCAATCAAGGGAGTTAAACAAAATTAGTATGAACTCCCTTTTAAAAGATGCAATAACTTTAATTGATGGTAAAGGCGGCGGTAGTGACTTTTCTGCCCGAGGAGCCGGAAGAAGTAGTAACAATTTAAGTTCCTGTATTGATTACGCCTTTAGCAAAGTTAAAGCTGCACTATCCATGGAACCTAAACATATATAAGATTTCCCCACTAGTATGAATCCCCATTCTTTCGAATCCAGAACGTTCATAAAGTGCCTGTCCTCGGTAATTGGCTAAATGAGTGGTTAAAAGAATCCCTCCTTTAGCTTGGGATAGTGCATATTCTTTTGCTATATTCATTAATTTTCTACCTAAATGTAGTCCTTTATAGTCATCAGCAACAGCAATGCCCAACCATGGCACTTTATTGTCAAGCTCCCACAGAAAAAGGTATCCTACCATACGCCCCTTATCTAAAGCCATAAACCTAATTACATCCTTGTCCTTTCCCTCAAAGAAACCTAACGCATTGTTTTCATTTCCACTTTCCCGATTAAAGAAGGCTCGTGTTTCGCCTCCCATCTGATTAAAGAATTCTTCTACCAATTTTCTATCTTCCATTTGGAAGTTTCTAATCTGCAGTGCATCTAAATCCATTATCATCTTCCTCTTTTCTTTCATGATTTTATGTTAAAATTATACTAGTGCTCATCACTTTATTGATTATACTATTAATATAATACCACAAAAACATATTTGCATTTTCAACCGATTAATTTTTCTTACTATACTTCCTTTGAATACATTGGAGATGGGTTTGGAGCAAGTATTACAAAGCATGACATGTCCTTATCACCAGTATTTGTTAAGCTAAAGACTTCAGTACCTTTACAGTGTATAACATCACCTTGAGTAATCTTAAATATATTACCGTCTACGCCCATTTCCCCTTCCCCTACAAGTACATGAATAATAAGATCGCTTTGTTCATGATTATGAGGTGGGACTCCTTGACCTGGTCTAAAGTTCAGAACGAAATTAAGAACTCGATCTTCATTGAAAATAACCTTCTTGGTAAGTTTTTCATTACTATATACTATTTTTTCTGATATTTTCTCTACTTTCATTACAATTCCTCCTATATTTAAATTAATTATATCGCCTTAGGTTTTATCTTTAATTTATTTTAAGTTTACCAATTTAATTGAATTGTTTCCGTAACTTAAGTTACAACCAAGAACATAATTTAGATAGTAGATATTTTCTAATGATTAGGTAAATACTAATTATTATATTGCATTATTATGAATACAAATGGTAATATGGTTTAGAATATTATAAATATCAGGAGGATTATATATGCAAGGTGAAATGTTTTGTTTTCAATGTGAACAAACTGCATTTGGTAAAGGTTGTACTAAAGTAGGGGTTTGTGGGAAAACACCAGTAATTGCAGCAATGCAGGATTTACTTATATATCAGCTAAAAGGAATAAGTTGTTATGCAACTAAACTTTTAGATAAAGGTGAAAAACTTGATAAGTCATTGGTTTCATTTGTTGAAAATTCATTATTTATGACATTAACTAATGTAAACTTTGATCCTGAGTCTCATATGGATATGCTTAAGAAATCACAAACGATTAAAGAAGAACTCAGAAAAAAAGCTTCAGAAGAAAAGCTAACACGAGAAGAAGCTTTATATAATTTAAGTGATTCTAAAGAACAGATCCTGAAAGATGCTAAAAAAGCAGGTGTTATGTTTGATGAAGATTTAGATGGGGATATTCGTTCCGCTCGCGAGACTATAAAATATGGATTAAAAGGCATTGCAGCTTACGGGCATCAGGCTAGATTTATAAAATATAATAGTGATGAGGTAGATGACTATTATTTTAAAGCTCTAGCAGTGTTGACTGATGATAGTTTAAATCTCCAGGACCTTATCAAGTATGTACTTAAAACTGGAGAGATGAGCGTTAAGGTTATGGAGGTATTAGATAAAGCCAATACTGAAACATATAGCTCTCCATCACCACAAAAGGTTAATGTGAATATTAAAAAAGGACCTTTCATTGTAATTTCCGGTCATGATTTAAGAGATCTTGAAATGCTCCTTGAGCAAACAGAGGGTAAGGGAATAAATGTTTATACCCATGGTGAGATGTTACCTTCTCATGGATATCCTAAGTTAAATAAATACACTCATTTAGTTGGCAACTTTGGAGGGGCATGGCAAAATCAACAAAAGGAATTTGATGGTATACCTGGTTGTATTTTAATGACAACAAACTGCTTAATGAAGCCAAGAGATTCGTATAAAGATAGAATTTTCTCAACAAATGTTGTTGGCTGGGATGGCATAAAACATATATCTAATGATGAAAATGGCTATAAAGACTTCTCTGAAATAATAAATAAAGCTCTAGAATTAGGTGGATTCGAAAAGGATGATGAAGTTAAAGAAATTTTAGTAGGGTTTGGACATAAAGCAACTTTAAGTCACGCTGAAACAATAGTTAATGCAGTTAAAGAAGGAAAAATCAGACACTTCTTCTTAATCGGAGGATGCGACGGTGCAAGAGCAGGAAGAAATTATTATACTGAATTTGCTCAGCTAGTTCCTAAGGATTGTATTATCCTCACTTTAGCTTGTGGGAAATACCGTTTTAACAAATTAGAATTTGGTGAAGTAGCCGGCCTGCCAAGATTACTAGATATTGGTCAATGTAATGATGCATATTCTGCTGTTAAAATAGCACTAGCACTAGCTGATGCATTTAAATGCACCATTAATGATCTACCGTTATCACTTATCATAACCTGGTATGAACAAAAGGCTGTTGCTGACTTATTGGCATTGCTTTCATTAGGCGTAAAAGGGATCTATCTAGGACCAACTTTACCTGCTTTCTTAAGCCCTAATGTGTTACAATTCTTAGTAGAAACTTTTGATATAAAACCAATAAGCACACCAAAAGATGATTTAAAGCAAATACTAGGATAAAACTAAAGCTGGTTACAAAGATATTTAAATTCTTTGTAACCAGCTTATTTTTTTGCTCTATTTTCTTACAATATGATGAATAAAAGTAGATCCCTCTGGTTTTACTATATGAGTATACTGAGAATTAATAGTTTCTATGAAAGTATTAATCCATGAGAATCTAAGAGAATATAAGGTTTCTACATTTGCCCCTGCAATTTTCCAATACCCCTTATGTAAACATTTTATATTTTTCCATTCTAGTAAATCAGTTTCTTTTATTGTTACATTATTTACATTATCACAAGGCATACCTTCAAGTACATAAGCATTAAGTGCTTCATAGATTTTAGGAGCTGTGTCATTTCCATAAATATCTTTCGCCTGTTTTGCTAATTCGCTAGCCTGACTGTTAAATACATTAAAAGCAATCTCTTCTGCTTTGCTACCAAACTTTTTAATTAAATCCCCTAACTTCTTCTCCATAAACTGTCCTATATGAATTTATTAAAGTTTTTTCTAAATTCTCTGTTACCCTTATTTTATTGAATAGCAATCCATGAATTGGTGCTAAAAATCTACTCATTGCAAATCCCTCCTTAATATTAGATTGAATTAATAATAAGAGCTCATATTTCATACTTTCGCTCTAACTCTTCTAAAACATCAATATAATTCTTTTGTAATTGATTTTTAGTTGCCCCTGATTCAATTTTATCACAGCTTAAGTTTACTTCTTCTATGTCAACTTGACTTAATACTCTTCTAGCAAAGGTATATATTAATTTGTCTTCTTTTTCAATATGTCTTGATAACAGGTCGGTATAACAAATAGAATTAGCTATTATGTCCACCTTTGAATCTAAATCCCCTTCTTTAACTTTTAAAAGGTTACAGTTCAGATGTAGCGTCGATAAATAAGACCTCTAAATATATTATAGTGGCCTTATACTATTATTCCATTTTTAAGGTTACAACATTATCGTCGAAGGCATCCTTCATTCCCTGAAAAACATTTCTATTGTTTTTCGAAAATGTGGAAATGAAGCTTCTGATTTTCAGAAAATATTTTGCTCC
>DATCIH010000188.1:0-22646 GCA_036507955.1 Clostridiaceae bacterium
AATTTACAATTTTCCTCCACAAGCAGGACAGAAAACTGAGTTTTTAGATATTTCTTTATTGCAAAGTTTACATAGTCTCATATCTTTTAATTTAAGGATTTTTTTATTTAAATGTTCAATTTTTTTACTAGTCTCTTCTACATTATTGAAGTAGTCTCTGTAGTTTTCAGCTTTATCTTTATTATCTTTATTAGCTTTATAAAATAACTTACCAAGTTCTATATAAACTACTTTAAGATTTTTTCCTAAATTTTTAGTTTCAAGTGTTAACTTTGAAAGCTCAAGTAAATTACTAGATTTTTTTGCTGCAAAGGTTGTGGTATCTTTAACATATTCTGCCAGCTTATTAAACTTTTGATGATCCATAATTATACCTTCTATAATATTATGTGATTAGTATATGCTTTAATCTAAAATATTCCTCTGATATGCTGAATAGGATTCTCTCAGTTCTTTCATTTTATCCTCAAGCTCTATTTGTAGACTTGAAACATCACTATAATCCTTAAGATCTGAGGCATACTTTATTTTTGAAATAAGGCTTTTACCTAGGTCTGAATCCTTAGCAATATATTCCCTTAGCTCCTGTACTTTCATCCAATTATTCAAATCAAAGGCAGTAGCGTTGCTTTCCCCATGAAGTTTACTATAACTTCTTATTTCTTCTATATAAGCTGTAGTAATTCTATAGTTTAGCTCTGTTATCCATCGTCTTAAAGCTCCTTGCTTAAAGCTATCTAATATTTTCTGACTTATTACATTTCCATCAGTTATTACTTTAGTTTTTTCTGGGTATTTGTCAAAAGCAGATAAATTATCATAAACCGTGCTAGGAGCCTCTCCAAATAAAGCTATTCTTTTAAGGTCTGTATAATCTTCAAAAATATCTTCTTCGCTTCTGTAAGCTCTTTCCTTTTCTAAATAGTTGCCCTTGTCCCCTGCATCCTTTGAGATCTCTCCTAAGAGATCATCTTCATTTTTACCAGCTTTAAGGGCATATTTTATACCGTCTAGCATAGCAAGATATATGGATGACAGAGCCAGGTAGGTGTTAGTAAAAGGGTTGGGAGATCTAAGCTCAAACCTAGTAGCTAAAGGATTATCCATATCTCTTATTAAGCCCAATAATACGGATCTATTTCTTGAGGGAACCTCGACTCCAAGACCCAAAGATGTTACTATACATATTGGTGCTTCAAAACCAGGCTTAAGTCTATTAAGAGCATCGTTAGTCGAAGTTACGAAAGGATTTATAACTTCATAATTTTTCAGTATTCCCATGGAAGAGGCATAACCTATTACACTTAAGAAATGCTTTTTAGTTGCAGTAAATAGATTAATAATTCTACCATCTTTTAGCTTTAAAGCTATGCCTACATGAGTATGTTCGCCATTGCCTGCCACACCATTGATTGGCTTAGCTTTAAAAGATACCTCTAACCCATGTCTTCTAAAAATCTCCGTTATTAACGTACGTACAAGGACTTCATTGTCTGCGGCTTGAAGGGCATCAGAGTACTTCCAGTCTATCTCAATTTGTTCCATTATAAAGGCTAGATCACCAGTTTCACTGATTTTTGGGTTTACACCACCCACTTCTTTATGGCCCATTTCTGGTTCTAAACCATAAACTCCCATACTTATTAAGGTTTCCTCTAGGGCGCATCTAACAACCCCTCTTGTTCTTGTCCAATACTGTTCTTGAAGATACTGAGAGGTTGATAACTCTTCATAAATAGCTTGATTATTTGGTGTTTTAACCCAGAATTCTAATTCTGTAGCAGCGGTTGCTATAATATCCTCAACATCATTTAGATGAACTCCATAGCTTTGCAAGTAGTTAGGACTTTCTTTAAATAAATTCATAAGAATTTCTTTGAAGTAGTCTAAGGAGCCCTTAAGTATAGCTCTTGAATCAACTGCTTTCTTTTCATGGATTAAAAAGCAAGGTATTCTTAAGGTACCTATAGGTTTTCCGGTTAAATCATCGTAATTTTCATAATTATAATCTATATACCAATTTGAATCTAAATCTGCGGGCATATCAACCTTTGCATTATTTAAGGTTGCAATTCCCATAAGCACTACAGAAGAACCATCAGTTTGTATAGAACCCTTTAGGAAACTTGAAATATCTTCAAGTAGTACTTTTATAGGTATTTTTTCGTCAGTGTCATTCCCTGAAAGATCAATTCCTACTAAGGATACAAATTTTATTTCTGGATGACTAACCAAAATGGCTGTTAGAGTATCCTCCGAGTGACTTGCCTTAGGAATAACATATATTAAATCTCTATCCATAATGTACCTCCATTTAAGGTTAAAATTTTATTATAATTAAAATTTTATAGTAAAGTTGTTTAGGTGTCAATAACAAAGAAAGTAAGTAGCCTTGCCCTAATTGGTTATTATAAGTATAATTATCCTAGGTGTTTATGTTTAATAATAATTAAAAGTAATAAAATTACCTATAATTATTATTCATACTAGATTTTTGGTGGTGTAATTTATGACAAAAAATGAATATCCTATTGGTTTCTTTGATTCTGGTATAGGTGGAATAAGTGTTTTAAGGCAAGCAGTTAAATTACTTCCAAAGGAAAATTTCGTATATTTAGGTGATTCAAGAAATGCTCCCTATGGCAAGAGAAGTACTGAGGATGTGAGAGAACTTACCCTTATAGGAGCAAACATACTGTATAAAAGGGGCATTAAAGCTATAGTAATCGCCTGCAATACTGCTACAAGTGCTGCTATAGAAGACCTAAGAAAGAGATATTTAAATATTCCCGTAATAGGTATTGAACCTGCAATAAAACCTGCAGTAAAACTTAAAAAGATCGGTAAAATAATTATTATGGCAACGGCTGTAACAATAAACGAGATTAAATTTAACAATTTATGCAAAAAATATAGTGATGAAGCTGATATTTTGCCTCTACCCTGTCCAGGTTTGGTTGAATTAATTGAAGATGGGAAGTATATAAGTGATGAGGTATTTACATACTTAAAGGAAAAGCTATTACCCTACAGCAAAGCACCAATTTCCTCTATAGTTTTAGGATGTACTCATTATCCCTTTATAATAAAAGAACTTTCAGAAGTCTTAATAAGCTTTCAAATGATTCCTAAAGTAATAGTAAATGGCATCATTGAAGATAAAGAAAAATTAAGTAATGAGGTATTTATAATTGATGGTAGCATTGGGACAGCTAAGCAGCTTAAAAAGAAGCTTACAGAAGCATCTATTTTAAATATTTCAAGAATCAAGGGCAAGGTTGAGATTATAAATACTCTTGGAGAAGGCAGAGCCTATGAGCTATGTAAGTTACTTCTTAAAGAGATTTTAATATAAAATAGTTAAAGTTTAAGGAGGAATTATTTAATGAAAAATCCAATAGTAACAATAGAGATGATGGATGGGAGCATATTAAAGGGGGAATTGTATCCTGAAATAGCTCCAAATACAGTTAATAATTATATTAGTTTGGTGGAAAAAGGGTTTTATGATGGACTAAAGTTTCATAGAGTTATTCCAGGCTTTATGATTCAAGGAGGATGTCCTTTAGGTAATGGTACGGGAGATCCAGGTTACTCAATTAAGGGAGAGTTTTCAAAGAACGGCTTTAAAAATAATTTAAAGCATAATGAGGGTATACTTTCTATGGCAAGATCCTCAGATCCTAATTCGGCGGGTAGCCAATTCTTTATTATGGCAGCAGCGGCTCCACACCTTGATGGTAGCTATGCTTCCTTTGGAAAAATCATAGAAGGAAATGAAGTAGCTAAAAAAATAGTATCTGTGAAAAGAGATTATAATGATATGCCACTAGAGCCTCAGGTTATAAAATCAATGAAGGTAGAGCTTTTTGATTTTGTCCCTTCTTCCCCTGAAATAATAGCATAAGGGAGTGGTTCGCTTGGATAATAATAAAATATTATTAGTGTACGGTTTTGATTCCATTGAGGTTGAAGCTTTAAAGGGGCTATTAAATAAAGCCAATCTCCCCAAAGTGAAAAAACTAGAAAAAAGCATGGGAAGAATGGTTATCGCAGATATTGTTAGGGGACTTAAAATTGATACCTTTGATTTAACAATGCCTGAGGTAAAGATGGTGTTATTTAATAATCTTACTGATGAAGAACTTAATGAAGGAGTTGCACTAATAAGAAATAACTTTGAGCCTAGACCAATATTGGCAGTAGTTACGCAGGCTTCAGAAAAGTGGACTTTAAAATATTTACTAGACCACCTGATAGAAGAAAATTTGTGGGCTATTAAAAATAAAGGTACTACCAATTTTTAAATGTAAATTTAGGAATAATTAATAAAGCAATAACATTGCTTTATTAATTATTAGGAGATGAGGAGGATGAAATGAGCAGAATAGGGGAAAAAATTAAGGAATTAAGACTTAAAAAGAAAATCAGTGAGAAAGAATTAGCTAAAAAGCTTGGTGTCTCTGAAAAGTTTATTGTAGAAGTTGAATCTGGCAAAAGAGTGGTTACAGATATATTAATGAAAAACTTTTCTAAGGCTCTTGGACAAAATATTGATGATTTATCCTTGTCCTTTGAGGGAGAAACTTTTCTTGAGGATAAAGGGGCAAAAACTTTAAATCCTGTTCATAATAAAGAGAAGAGCACGGGAGCACCGGAGCCAACTAAAGAGCTATGGCAGGATGCTTTCAGCTCAGTACTAAAAGCTGTTCCAATATATGGTTATGATTTATCTAAGGCTACAGGGTATAAAGAACTACCAATATTATCAAATAAGATAGAAGGCATTGCCATCGATAAAGCAGTATACATAAGAATAGAAGAGGATGATATGCTTGGATATAGGATTGGTCGGGGAGATTTAGCTCTTTTAGCAATAACTTCTGAAGTGATAAATGATTCAATATGTTTAGTTGAATATAATGAAAAAAAGTCTGTAAGACAAATAAAAATAATAGATAATAAAAACTTACTTTTACTTAGTAATAATGGAAGCACGAAAATAGAAACAATTGGAATTAAACAAGTTTCTATACTAGGAAAGCTACATAAAATAGAGATAACATTATAAAATATTTTCAAATGACACACCATAAGGTGTGTCATTTGTCATATATAAACATAAAATATATAATGAGTATTTATGTGAAGAGTTGAAATTATGGCAAAGTCTAGTGGCTTATTAAATTTATTAATAAATGCCCCCACTGGTATAAAAGAAAAGCTCGCTAAGTTTTCTCAAAACGATGAGATATTAAAGGGTAAGGTTGAACTAGTTGTTCTTTATGGTGATGGAGTAGCTGAAGTAAATAATAAAATTTCAAAGCTTGGTGGAACCCTTGAAGATTTAGGCTTCGGGTTTGGCATCATAACAATAGATGTAAGCTTATTAAATCAAGTTTCAGCAATTCCAGAAATACAATATATAGAGTTACCTAAAACCTTATTTACGTCATATCTTCCGGCTAATGATGCTTCCTGTATAACTCCGGTATGGGAAACGGATGGCTTAACTGGGGAAGGTGTTGTAATTGGCTTCATTGACTCAGGTATAGATTATCTCCATCCTGCTTTCATTGATGAGGCAGGAAATACTAGAATAGACTCAATATATGATCTTTCAGTTGGTAGCCGTGTCTATGATAGTGCTCAAATAAATCTGGCAATTAAATCCCCGGATCCCATTTCCATAGTTCCTGAAACAGATGATTTAGGACATGGAACGCATGTAGCCGGAATAGCCTGCGGTGGAGGTAAAATAGATAAATTATATTATGGCGCCGCCTTTAAAAGCAGAATTATTATGGTTAAGATGACAGGCTCTGGAAAAGTAAATTATGCTAAAAGCACTCAACTTATGAGAGGGATAAAGCTACTTATAGATTGGTCTAGAAGGAACCTGAAGCCATTAGTTATTAATCTAAGCTTTTCGACTAATGACGGAGCCCATGATGGGGAAAGTCTACTTGAACAATATATTCGTACCATAAGCGGTCTTGAAAGACTTACCTTTGTTTGCGCTTCTGGAAATGAAGGTGATAGTGGACATCATGTAGGTGGAGTATTTAGTCAAGATCAAAGTATAACTGTAAATGTAGGTGGAAACGAAAGTAACTTGGTGCTACAGCTATATAAAAACATATTAGATGATATAAGTATTAAAATTAAAACCCCGGATGGAAAAACAACGGATATCATAAAAATTAAAGAAGGTTTCACTCAGGGGACGGTAGGAGATAATAATTATTATATATATAATAGTGGGCCGAAACCTTTTAGCATAGATGGAGAGATAGTGATAAGTCTTAATGCCTTAAAGGATACGCTTACAGAGGGACCTTGGGTACTTGAAATATCATTAACGCAGCCTGGTAAACCTTTTGATATTTGGATGCCAGTATCTGAAGGGCTAAGTAAGGATACAAGATTTCTTGAGCCTAATCCCTTAAATACAGTAGGGATTCCTGGTACGGTTTACGATATTATAACAGTAGGTAGCTATAATCATAATACAGATAGTATTTCAAGCTTTTCGGGAAGGGGGGGAAGGGATAGAAATCCCTTAAAGCCAGATTTGGTTGCCCCAGGAGAAGATATTCAATCCTCAATGCCAGGAGGTTTTTTTGGGCCTATGTCTGGAACCTCAATGGCAACTCCAGTAGTCTCAGGGGCTGCAGCACTTCTTATGGAATGGGGCTATGTTAAGGGAAACGACCCTTTAATGTATGGTAGTAGACTTAAGTATTTCCTTCTAAAATCTGCAATAAGAAACAGAGTGGGTGTTATATATCCAGATCCTGAATGGGGGTATGGAAAATTATGTTTAAAGGAGGGACTAAATTTGGCAAAAAATATTTATAGAGCTGGTAATGCTTTGAGGCAGACAGGCTCAAATCTAAGCTGTGGTGAACTTTATATCAAGGAAGATTATGAAAATTTTGTAGTGGAATACCAGGGAGATATTGTTGGGGCCTTCAAAAAAATAGGAGGGGCCTGCGCTTTTATAGTTGATGGAAATTATGCCATAGTTTCCATACAAGCAAGTAAGGCTCAAACCCTCTTAACTACCGTCCCAGAAATAGTATACTTTCAAGATCCTATTATATATACTCTTACAGCTCTTTCACCAATTCAAACCTCAAATATATATAAATTTCACACTAGCCCCTATCTTACACTAACCGGTCAGGGAGTAATTGTAGGGCTTATTGATACAGGCATCGACTATCTTAATGTGGAATTTATGAAAGAAGATAACACTACCCGTATAAAAAGAATGTGGGATCAAACAGGAACTGGAGGGAAAGTACCACCTACCTACAATTTCGGAGTTGAATATGATGAGACACAAATAAAT
Organism: Clostridiaceae bacterium; assembly: GCA_036507955.1. Taxonomy (GTDB): domain Bacteria; phylum Bacillota; class Clostridia; order Clostridiales; family Clostridiaceae; genus DATCIH01. The sequence goes on from DATCIH010000188.1 coordinate 7,358, forward strand.
GAAGCAATAAAGGCAAAGGCGAATAATCAGGATCCATATGCTATAGTCGCGGAAAAAGATGAAATAGGACATGGAACGGAAATCGCAGGTATTATAGGGGGAAGAGGAATAAATCCAGATTTAGTAGGAGCCGCTCCAGGTTGTGACTTTATAGTATGCAAATTAAAGCAAGCTAGAAAAAGTAACCTAGAAGCTCAAGGAATATATGATCCGGGAGTTCCCACCTATAGTAACACAGATTTGATTTTAGCTATTCAATATGTAGTAAGAGTAGCTGAGGAGCTAAAGAGACCTATAGTAATTCATATTCCCCTTGGAACCAATAGAGGACCACACGATGGAAACACCCCCCTTGAGAAATATATAGATGAATTGTCAAGAGATCGAGGGTTAGCTATTGTTACAAATACAGGAAATGAGGGAGATACAGAAACTCATGCAGCAGGAGTCATAAAAAAAGAAGGGGATATAGCAGATATTGAATTAAAGGTTGATGATACGCAAAGGGATATTATGTTTTCTATTTGGACCCACAAGCCTGATCAAATGTCTTTAGGTGTAGTCTCACCAACAGGTGAAGTTATAGATAAAATACCCTCCAAGCTAAAACAAACGCAAGAAATAAAGTTTATTACAGAAGGGAGCAGCTTATCTGTAACATATTTCATACCAGATGAGCTCACTGGAGATGAGAATATACAAATAATGATAAGGAATATAAAAGGTGGAATATGGAAGTTTAGATTATATGGAGATTATGTAGTTGATGGTAGATATGATGCTTGGTTACCACAAAGGGCATTAATTAAGGAAAATACAAGATTTATTTCTCCTAATGTAAATGTAACCCTTACAAGCCCTTCCTCAGGACGAGATATTATAACTGTAGCAAGCTATAATCAAGATAATGGTACTATACTAAGTTCCTCCGGAAGAGGATACACAAGGGATAATCGGGTGAAGCCAGATATTGCAGCTGGTGGTGTCAATGTTACTACGACTAAGGTAGGAGGTGGAGCTACAACCGTAACAGGAGGAAGCGCAGCCTCAGCAGTTATGGCAGGGGCCTCAGCCTTACTCTTTGAATGGGGAATAGTTAAAGGTAACGATCCAACATTGTTTTCTACTAATTTAAAAACCTATCTAATTCGAGGAACCAGCAAAAGGCCTGGAGATGAATATCCTAACCCAGAATGGGGTTATGGGAGTTTTGATTTAGAAGCAGTATTTCAAAATTCTAGAGGATATGCCTTTGAAGCAGATAGTCAAAAATCAATAATAGCCTTTATTAATCAAGCTGAGGAAGATGGAAATTATCTCATATAAAATATAATTGAAATAGTTTTGTAAGTTAATAATTAATATTATAAGGAGTTAAATAATGCCTTCTAAGGGTAGAGTGCAGGTAATAGTGTATCAAGGAAATTCTTATATTCCCATAGTCAATGCAAGTGTAACTATAACCCCAAGAAATCAGCCAGGACAAAAATATATCCTTAAAACGGATTCTTCGGGTCAGACCAGCGAAATAGAGGTTATAACCCCGGATATTCAACTTTCCCTTTTTCCATCAGGAAAAGTACCCTATAGCTTTTGCGATATTATCGTTGAAGCTCCCGGCTTCAAGATAATTAGAATTAACGGATGCCAGGTATTCCCAGAAATACTGGCTGTCCAAGAATGCAATATGGAAGCTATGAATAGACAGATTACTGATCAAATTATTGATATACCTCCTAACACCTTAGTAGGTGTATTTCCTCCTAAAATACCTGAAGCTTCAATTAAACCTGAAAATCCTTCCTCTGGTTTTGTAGTTCTAAATCAAGTGGTAATACCAGAATTTATTGTTGTTCACGCTGGGACGCCTAATAATACAGCTGCACCAAATTATACTGTTCGTTATAGAAATTACATCAAAAATGTTGCTTCTTGCGAAATATTTTCCACTTGGCCAGAAAATACAATTAGAGCAAATATTCTTTGCATTATATCCTTCACACTGAATAGGATATTTACAGAATGGTATAGGAATAAAGGAAAAAATTTCCAAATTACAAGTTCAACAGCCTATGATCATGCCTTTGCATATGGAAGAAATATATATGCTAATATAAGCAATATAGTGGATCAAATATTTTCAACCTATGCAAAGAGACCTTCAGTTAAGCAACCCTTATTAACACAGTATTGTGATGGCATAAGGGTTACCTGCCCGAACTGGCTCTCTCAGTGGGGAAGTAAATATTTAGGGGATAGGGGCCAGACTCCATATCAAATATTGACCCATTATTATGGCACAAATTTAAATTTAGCTACTACCATTGCTGTATCAGGAATACCTAGTTCTTATCCTGGATATGTACTAGGAATAGGTTCTTCTGGACCCAATGTTACAAAAGTACAAACATATTTGAATAGGATATCAGTAAATTTTCCTGCAATTCCAAAGCTGGCTGTAGATGGAATGTATGGGCGAAAGTCATATAATTCAGTAAAGACTTTTCAACAGATATTTGGATTAACTCCTACAGGGACAGTTAATTTTGCCACCTGGTATAGAATTTCTGATATTTATGTTGCAGTGACACAGATAGCAGAACAGAGAGGCTTTCAGGGGACTTTTATTCCACCTCTATCCTTTGAAGAATTAGTAAATGAAAGCTCTGAGAAGGTTCCTAAAGTTAGATATACCATTGATTAAGTAATAAACACATAAAGAAAATAGAAGATGCAGATGTTTCTTTGATTAGAGATATGCTGCATCTTTTTAGTGCGCCAAACATTAATATAAGATTTTATTATAAAATTGTAACAGATATATATATATATCATATGAATATAATGAATAATATTATAAGGAGCTTAATTATGCCTTCTAAAGGTAGATTACAGGTAAAGGTATATAAAGGGGATTCTTATATTCCCATAAATAATGCAAGGATAACTATAGCACCTAGAGATCAAGCAGGACAAAACTATAAGCTTAATACAGATTCTTCCGGACAGACTAGCGAAATAGAGGTTACTGCTCCAGATATTCAACTTTCAATGTCTCCAACAGGGAAAAACCCATATGATCTTTACGATATTATAGTGGAAGCACCGGGTTTTAAGTCCATAAAAGTTCAGGGATGTCAGGTTTATCCAGAGGTGTTAGCTCTTCAAGAATGCAATATGGAAACAACCACGAGTAGACAGGTGGACCAAGAAATTATTGATATACTACCTAATACTTTAGTAGGTAAATATCCTGCTAAAATACCTGAAGCTCCTATAAAGCCTGAGAATTCTTCCTCTGGTTTTGTAGTTCTAAACCAAGTAGTAATACCAGAATTTATTGTTGTCCACGCGGGAGATCCAAATGATACTGGTGTATCCGATTATAAAGTTCGCTATAAAAATTATATAAAAAATGTTGCTTCTTGCGAAATATTTTCCACTTGGCCAGAAAATACAATAAGAGCAAATATTCTTTGTATTATCTCTTTTACTCTTAATAGGATTTATACTGAATGGTATAGAAATAAAGGTAAAAATTTTCAAATCACAAGTTCAACAGCATACGATCATGCCTTTATATATGGAAGAAATATATATGCTAATATAAGCAATATAGTGGATCAGATATTTGCTACCTATTGCAAAAGACCTGGGGTAAAGCAGCCATTATTAACTCAATATTGTGATGGAACAACGGTTTCATGTCCAAACTGGCTAACTCAGTGGGGTAGTAAATATTTAGGGGATCAGGGCCTTTCTCCTATTCAAATATTGACACATTATTATGGTACTGATCTAAGTTTAACTACTGCTACTGCTGTACCAGGTGTTCCTAGTTCTTACCCAGGATATGTACTAGGTATAGGTTCTTCCGGGCCGAATGTATCAAAAGTACAAACATATTTAAATAAAATATCTGAAAATTATCCTGCTATCCCAAAGGTACCAGTAAACGGAGTATATGGGAAAAGTACTTACGATGTAGTAAAGTTATTTCAAGAAACGTTTAATTTAACTCCTTCAGGAACAGTTAACTATGCAACTTGGTATAAAATATCTGATATCTATGTTGCAGTTACACAGATAGGAGAGCTTAGAGGGATTGAAGGAACCTTTATACCACCGCTAAACTTTGAAGAGATAGGAAGAGAATCTTCCCAAAAAGTTCCTAAAGTTAAATATATAGTTGATTGAAAACCCATCTTATTCATAGTATAATGTAATCTACTAGAAACTAAATTGCTTATTAGAGTATTAATGAGGAATACAGGAGGGTGAAATAAGATGGAAGCACATGAAAAATTAGAAAAGCTAAAGAATAATTTATTAAATCTAAAGGGAGCTGTTATTGCATATTCTGGAGGAGTAGACAGTACCTTTCTTATAAAGGTAGCACATGATGTATTAAAGGATAAGGTAGTTGCGGTTACTGCAAGATCCTCAACATACCCAGAAAGGGAATTTAAGGAGGCAGTAAGCTATATAAAGAAAATTGGTGCTGAGCATGTTGTAATATTTTCTGAAGAATTAGATATAGAAGGCTTTGCAAAAAATCCTGTGGATAGATGTTACTATTGCAAAAAAGAATTGTTTACAAAAATATGGGATATTGCCAAGGACAGAGGGTTTCAACATGTTTTAGATGGGGCGAATGCTGATGACGTAGGTGATTTTAGACCAGGGTTAAAAGCGGGTCGTGAGCTTAAGGTAATCAGTCCATTAAAAGATGCTGACCTTACAAAAGCTGATATAAGACTTCTTTCAAAGGAAATGAATATACCTACCTGGAATAAACCTTCCTTTGCTTGTTTGTCATCGAGATTTCCTTATGGAAATGAAATAACAAAGAAAAAGCTTTCCATGGTTGAACAAGCTGAGGAGTTTTTGCTCGGAGAAGGCTTTAGGCAAGTAAGGGTAAGACATCATAATGATATAGCAAGAATTGAAGTAGCAATTGAAGAAAGAAGCAAATTTTTCAATGATGCTTTAATGGACAAAATAGGTGATAAATTTAAAGCTATAGGTTATAAGTATGTAACCTTAGATTTAAATGGCTACAGAACTGGTAGTATGAATGAGGTTTTAAGCGAAGAGGTTAAACATAAAGCATTGTACTAGTCTTGCTCTCAAGGGTAGCTTTAGTATTTTTAAAGCAAAAGTAAAAGCAGTTTATGCTTTCACTTTTGCTTTTACTTTTGATTTATTCATTCAAAGATGGATATATCTTGTCTTATTTTTTACATTTGTAGAAAAACACCTATTGCCTTATAATTATAGGGGAGTATATACTTTATAAGATTTATATGCTGAAGTGATGTCAATATTGGGAGTGAAGCAATGGAAGTCTATTTTGATAATAGTGCCACAACAAGAATGTATACGGAAGCCATTGAAGAAGTAAATTATATTATGAAAAATATTTATGGGAATCCTTCTTCAGCTTATAGTTTAGGTATAAGAGCAGAAAAAATGCTAAATAAATATAGAGAAGATATAGCTAAAACAATAAATTGTAGTATTGACGAAATTGTTTTTACCTCTGGGGGAAGCGAAAGTAATAATTTTTTAGTTAAAGGCTTTGCTCGCATTAAATGCAATATGATAACTACTGAAGTTGAACATCCAAGCGTGTTAAACACCTTTAAATGCTTGGAAGAGGATGGTATTAAGGTTACATATTTGAAGGTAAATACAAAGGGAAGGATAAGCTTAGAAGAATTATCTGATGAAATAGATAAGGACACCCAACTGATTAGTGTGATGCTGGTTAATAATGAAATAGGAACTATTGAAGATATTGAAAGTATTGGAATATTAATTAAAGAAAAAAGTAAAAGAGCTAAATTCCATGTTGATGCAGTTCAAGGTTATGGGAAACTAAAAATTGATGTAAAAAAGTCCTTTATTGATTTAATGTCAGTAAGTAGCCATAAAATACATGGACCAAGGGGTGTTGGTTTCGCTTATGTAAGAAGGGGACTGGAGCCAAAACCATTAATTTATGGTGGGGGACAAGAAAGAGGACTTAGATCTGGTACGGAAAATTTAGCTAACATTGCTGGTTTCTCTAAAGCATCAGAAATAGTACATGCTAATTTAAAAGCAAATTTTCAAAAGGTAATGGATATAAAAAAATATTTTATTTCAAAGCTATCCAAACTTGAAGGAGCAAGGATAAATAATGAAGGGGATACATATTCACCCTTTATATTAAGTGTAACCTTTAGTGGGATAAGAGGTGAAGTTTTACTTCATATGCTGGAGGAAAAGGGAATTTATGTTTCCATGGGTTCTGCCTGTGGAGCTAAAAGAAACAAGGAAAGCTATGTATTAAAGGCAATAGGTTTTAATAGTAAAGAAATATCCAGCACTATAAGGTTTAGCTTTTCAGAAAATAATAACAGAGAAGAAATTGACTACGCCATAGATGCATTGTTTGACGGATTAAAATTTTTAAGGAGAATAAACAAATGAAAAGATTACTTTTAGTAAAATTCGCAGCAGAAATATTCTTAAAGGGACTTAACAAGGGTAAATTTGAAAAAAAATTAATGGACAACATAAAAGCTTCTCTAATTGGTGTGCAATATGAATTCGAAATTGATTATGGACGATGTTTCATAAGTACTGAAGATATTGATGAGACAGTGAAAAGAGTAAAAAAAATCTTTGGAGTTTCAGGTTTATGTATAGTAACTCAGGTTGAGTCAGATTTTGAAGAAATAAAATTAGAGGCTATAAGGCAGCTAGAAGAGAAGAAATTTAGTACCTTTAAAGTTGAAACTAAGAGAGCAGTAAAAACCTTTCCCATGGATTCCATGGAAGTAAGTAGAAAACTAGGTGGACTCATACTAGACGCAATGCCTGAAAAAAAAGTTGATGTGATTGCACCAGAACTTAAGTTATATGTGGAGATTAGGACCAAGACCTATATATATTCAGATATTATAAAAGCCATAGGGGGACTACCTTATGGAATGAATGGAAGTACAATGCTTATGTTATCTGGTGGAATAGACTCACCGGTAGCTGGATATTTAATGGCAAGGCGGGGTGTAGAGTTAAGTTGTGTTTATTATCATAGTCACCCTTATACCAGTGAAAGAGCTAAGGATAAGGTTAAGACTTTAGCTGATATTTTAAGGAGTTATACAGGAAAATTAAAGCTATATGTTGTACCCTTTACTCATATTCAAATGGAAATAGTTGAAAAGTGTAGAGAAGATGAAATAACAATACTTATGAGAAGGTTTATGATGAGAGTTGCCTGCACTTTAGCTGAAAAAAACGGTATACAATCTGTAACTACGGGAGAAAGCATGGGCCAGGTGGCTAGTCAGACTATGGAAAGTATAGTGGTGACTGATATAGTCTCAACTATGCCTTGCTTTAGGCCATTAATATCTACAGACAAAATAGATATAATGGATATTGCAAGAGAAATTGACACCTATGAAACTTCTATACTTCCTTATGAGGATTGTTGCACTATATTTGTAGCTAAGCATCCTAAAACAAAGCCAAGGCTGAAGGATATAGAGTTTTCAGAAGAAAAGCTTGAAGTTGATATGTTAGTTAAAGAAGCTATAGATGGAATTGAAGTTTATTGTTAACAATTAATAATTTAGCCGATCTAATTTGAGCAGGGACACACCTGCATCGTATGTTACGATCAAAATTGCTGCTTTCGAGCTAGAATATAGTAGCTTACACAATTCTTGTTTGCTAGGCAGGTATGTCCCTAGAATTGACAATGATCTTTTTTCGGAACTAACAATTACTCCTCACAATTTATGGGAACTAAGGATATATCCTTTAAGAAACCATACCATGATACGTAGTCTCCCAACCAATTTTCTCCTGTTGGAAATTGAAGATAACAAATTAGATTGTGTTCATGTCCTACCTCAATCATTTCAGTAATATTGTCTTTTAATTCTATATATACTAAATTAATTTTGGCATCAGTATAAGTAGAGAGTACATTAAGAAGTACAGTAAGCATTTCTGTTTCATTTGGATAAGGACTAACTCGTATAAATAAAACATTTTTACTCTTATCAAGGGTTGAATAAAACCTTTTAATACGCCTTTGCAGAGTTTCTTTAAATTTTGGATATGCCTCTTCTAAAGTTTCATTCAGTGGAAACTCATGATAGGAGGCACAATTATATACAGGATCAAAAACTGCATGGTTGCCTTTATCCACCCCTATAATACTTAGATTCTCTAGTGCCATAAAATTAATAAACTTTTTGTGTATCTGATCTATTAATAAAGGTAATGAATGAGTTGAAAGCCAATCAGTTGGGTTATTTCCACAACATAAATTGTGTTGTTTTATATAATAAATACCTTGACAATTAGATCCAAGGCAAAAGATTGCATCGTAGTTTTTAATTAAATCCTTTCGATACATTATAAAGTCTCCTTTTTTAATCAATTATTTATCATAGGTTCAATATAATTTATGTAAATTAATATTTTATGCACAAAGTTGTGACATAAAGTAGATAAGTTAAATATAATATTTTGAGTAGATTAATACTAATATTCCTCTAAAGGAGGCAGTAAGAATGCATTATTATTGTGTAATTCTTAGCAACGAATCAATATATAAGGGATGAAAATGGTATTGATTGTTTGAATTATTTTAGAAAACAATGTATCGAGTGGTGTTATAATAGATCTGAAAATGGACGTTATGGAGATCAACTATATATGAATGATTGGCCTGATAAATATGAAAAGGTGGGAATAATAAGCAATATAGGAATAAATGCAACAGCATGGTATTCCCATGCTAGCGTTATGTCTGGTAAAAACCAATTAACTATCAATGAATGCCCTATAGTATTTTATCATTATAGTGGATTTTTGAGCTTTAATAAAAATGAATTTGATCTATGCTTTTATGTAAAGCTACCCCAAAAGCTTATAAGATTAGTTTATATACCTTATATTAATGAAATTATAGATAAAATGGGTATTGTAGATAAGATTGATAAAAATATTTATGATAAGTCTGTAAAAAAAATACAAGATTATACGGTTAAAAATTATATATCTTATTAATAAAGATCAGAAGCAATGTTTTGCTTCTGATCTTTAATTGTTTTAGCTATTGACAATAATATAAAGTAACTATATAATTTATATTACATAGTAAACATAGAAAAATACTAGGATATGTTATGAGGGAATAGAGTAAATCATTTAAAACCATCAGAGAGGGTTCTTAAAGCTGAAAGAGAACCTTGGCAATGTTTGATTGAAGTGCATTCCTGAACACTAAGCTGAATTTGTAGGTAAAGCAGGTGCGCCTGTTATAGCGTAAGGGTATGTTGGTACCTTCCATGTATTCTACTTATGTAGTAAAAGTAATTGGATATATTTCTTCTGCCTTAATTTTATAGGTAGGAGTTTTTTTGTATAATATCCATTCTGCTTATTTCATATTAGGTTATAATCTAATTAAAGCATAATAAATTTTCTTGAGGTGATTAGTGTGAAAGAAGAAGGTATAAAGATAGAAACTATTCTGGTACATGGAAGTAAGGGCTTCGATGAAACTACTGGAGCAGTTAGTTTTCCAATATATCAAAGTGCAACCTTTAGACATCCAGGTCTTTATGAAACTACAGGCTATGATTATTCTAGGCTACAAAATCCAACTAGAGAAGAACTAGAAAAAACTATTGCAAAACTGGAGGGGGGTAATGAAGGTTTAGCATTTTCTTCAGGGATGGCAGCTATTTCAACTATTTTTTCCTTTTTTAAATCAGGAGATAATTTAATATTCTCTGATGACCTGTATGGTGGCACCTATAGACTTGCAGAAGAAATTTATAAAAAGCTAGGTATAAGTGTAACTTACATAGATACGAGGAATCTTAAGATGGTGGAAGAAGCTATTAAAACTAATACAAGAGCTATTTTTGTTGAAACTCCAACAAATCCAATGATGAAGGTCACAGATATAAAGCTTATAGCTGAGTTAGGTCATTCAAAAAGTCTGATTGTAATAATTGACAATACATTCCTAACACCCTATTTTCAAAACCCAATAAAACTTGGAGCTGATATTGTTGTCCATAGTGGCACTAAATATCTTGGGGGGCATAATGATACCTTAGCAGGATTACTAATAGTAAAGGATCCGAGTCTTGCTGAACAATTCCGTTTGATACAAAAATCTGTAGGGGCAGTGCTCAGCCCCTTTGATAGCTGGCTTATTTTAAGAGGAATGAAGACCTTGGCGATAAGGCTAGAAAGAGAACAGGAAAGTGCCTTTAAGGTAGCAAGTTTTTTAAAGGTTAACAAAAATGTTGAAAATGTATACTATGTTGGGTTGCCAGATGATGAAGGCTATAATATCTCTAAACTTCAAGCGAGAGGTTTCGGTGGTATGATTTCCTTTAGGGTTAAGGAGAGTTCCTTAGTAGAAAAAATACTTAAGAGGATCAAGGTTATTACATTTGCAGAAAGCCTTGGAGGGGTAGAGACACTTATCACATATCCTATGGTTCAAACTCATGCAGCTATACCGGAGGAAATAAGAATTAAATTAGGGGTCGATGATAGATTGTTAAGACTTTCTATAGGATTGGAAAATGCTGAAGATATAATTCAAGATTTGGAGGAAGCTATGTTTAATTAGTTTTTATAATTGGGGGTATTGAGATGGAGGTAAATGATAATACTGAAAAGATTAAAAGAGGCTATACCCATGAAGATATTAAAAAGATATTAAACTTAGTTAAAATGATTAAGTATGGTTCAATAACTTTAGTTATACAAGATGGCTCTATTATACAAATAGAAACTAATGAGAAAATAAGAATCAAGTGATAAGAAAGACCAATATCTTAATATTTGAAATTTCCTAGTTTAATGATACAATACTGTTGACAGGTTAAATTGATTATTATATAATTTAAATAATAACTACAGATTTACTAGGAATTGAGGAGATTTAAGATGAAGATTTCGACAAAAGGAACTTATGGATTAAAAGCAATGGTTGACCTAGCACTTAATTCCAATAATGATTATATAACCTTAAAAAGTATCTCTGAGAGACAGGATATATCAGAAAGATATTTAGAGCAGATATTTTCTATGTTAAGGAAGGCTGAACTCGTAAAAAGTATTAAAGGCGCTCAAGGTGGCTACACTCTTGGGGCAAAAGGATTAGATACAACCGTTGGAGAAATATTAAGAACTCTTGAAGGGGCATTGCTTGTTTCAGAGGAAAGTGTTGATCATAACAAAGTAAGCAAAATAGACTACTGCGTTTCGGAAAATATATGGAAGAAGTTGAATCATGGAATAAATGAAATGGTAGATTCAATAAACTTAGAGAAATTAGTTTTTGAATATAAGAAGTTAAATGATAATATAAAAGATATGTATTATATATAATTAATTATTTAGAGGAATTGATGCTTCCTTTTAAAAGATATTTAGATCTAATAATAGGTAAGCATTTTATTTTTACAGTATGTCCAAGTAAACAAATATGAAAACTATATTTAATTGATGGAGGTATTTATTATGAGTGAGAAAAAACTTAAATTTGACACACTTCAGGTTCATGCAGGGCAAAAGGTGGATCCTACTACTGGTTCAAGGGCGGTTCCAATTTACATGACTACATCTTATGTATTTAATGATGCTGAGCACGCAGCTAATTTATTTGGGTTAAAGGAATTTGGTAATATATATACTAGAATTATGAATCCAACAACGGATGTTTTTGAACAAAGAGTTGCAGCCTTAGAAGGAGGAGTTGGAGCCTTAGCTACAGCATCTGGAGCAGCTGCTATAACCTATGCTATAGAAAATATAGCAGGCTATGGTGATGAGATAGTATCAGCAAGCACTTTATACGGTGGTACTTATAATTTGTTTAACTTGACTCTTCCTAAGTTTGGAATTAAAACTATCTTTGTTGATCCAGACGATCCTGAAAATTTCAGAAAAGCTATTACTGACAAAACAAAGGCATTATATATTGAATCAATAGGAAATCCTGGTATAAATCTTGTTGATATTGAAGCCCTAGCTAAAATAGCCCATGAAAATAAAATCCCTCTTATTGTTGACAATACCTTTGGGACTCCATATCTAATAAGACCTATTGAGTTTGGAGCAGATATTGTAGTACACTCTGCAACTAAGTTTATTGGAGGACATGGAGTAGCGATAGGTGGTGTTATCGTAGATTCTGGAAAGTTTGATTGGAAGGAAAGCGGTAAATTTCCTGGCCTAACTGAACCTGATCCAAGTTATGATGGTATAAAATATACAGATGCCTTTGGCCCACTTGCATACATATTAAAGGCAAGGGTACAACTACTCCGAGATACTGGAGCTACCATAAGTCCCTTTAATTCTTTTTTACTAATACTTGGGCTTGAAACCTTATCCTTAAGAGTTCAAAAGCATGTAGAGAACACGATTAAAGTTATAGACTTCTTAAAAACCCAGCCAAGTGTAACTTGGATAAGCTACCCAAGTCTTGAGGGCAATAAATATAAAGCACTTGCAGATAAGTATTTTCCAAAGGGTACTGGTTCAATATTTACCTTTGGCATAAAGGGTGGAGTTGAAGCAAGTAAAAAATTCATTGAGGGGTTAGAGATATTTTCCCTTCTTGCAAATGTAGGAGATGCTAAGTCTTTAGTTATCCATCCTGCTAGCACCACCCATGCTCAGTTATCTCCTGAGAATCAATTAAAAGCTGGAGTATCACCAGATCAAATAAGATTATCTATTGGAATTGAAGATGCAGAAGACTTAATTAATGATCTAAAGCAAGCCTTAGAAAAAGCTGGAAAATAGTTTAAAAGCTGATTATATAGAGTAAAGCATGTAGTGGCGACCATATGATTGCCATTACATGCTTTTCTTGAAGTTGTACATTTGCTCATAATTTATTATAATAGCATTATGTCATAAAAAGAAAGCGGTGATATTATGCCAATTAAAGTGCCAGACAATCTTCCAGCACTTGAAATTCTTGATAAAGAAAATGTATTTATAATGGGGGAAAGCAGAGCTTTTCATCAGGATATTCGTCCTCTAAAAATACTTATATTAAATCTGATGCCTACAAAAATAGTAACTGAAACACAAATATTAAGATTACTTGCTAATTCAGCTATTCAGGTAGAAATAGATTTATTAAATACTAAAACTCATAATTCAGTTAACACTTCGGAGGAACATCTTATTACTTTTTACACCTCCTTTGAAGCTGTGAAGGATAGAAAATTTGATGGGATGGTTATTACCGGAGCGCCTGTGGAGCAGATGGAATTTGAGGATGTGGATTATTGGGAAGAGCTTTGTGAGATAATGGAATGGAGCAAAGCACATGTTACTTCAACCCTTCATATATGTTGGGGAGCACAAGCAGGCTTATTCTACCATTATGGAGTAAAAAAATATCCTTTAAACGAAAAGAAATTTGGAGTTTTTTCTCATACAGTGGTTAAGAAAAACACTAATCTTTTAAGAGGTTTTGATGATGAATTCTATGTGCCACATTCTAGGCATACAGGCTTAAAAAAAGAAGATATTATAAATGTTTCTGAACTGGAGATACTCAGCGAATCAATTGACGCAGGAGTATATATCGTCTCAGCAAATAAAGGACACCAGATTTTTGTAACAGGTCATTCTGAATATGACTGGGATTCTTTGAAAAGCGAATATGATAGAGATATAGGGAAAGGAATGGATGTAAAAGTACCGGAAAATTATTATCCAGGAGATGACCCAACTAAAGCACCAGTCGTGAAATGGAGAGGTCATGCCTCACTACTTTTCCAGAATTGGTTAAATTATTATGTTTATCAAGAGACTCCATACGAATTATAATAATTCAGGGACACACCTCTACAAAACGAATAGGAAATATTTATCGATATAATTTTTCAACGATAGATATTTTTTTTCCATTTAAAAAGTAGAGGTGTGTCCCTGTTCAGCTTAAACCAATTATTCAGATTAGACCGATAACATTTTCTTGCCTTTTTACTTCAGTAACGCCACACTTTGGGCAGCTATTCCCTCACCTATTCCCGTAAATCCCAGGCCCTCTTCAGTAGTAGCTTTTACATTTACTTGTCCTGGAGATATATTCAAGGCTTTAGAAACGTTTATAGTCATCTCTTCAATATAAGATGCCAACTTAGGTTTTTCTGCTATTATTGTACTATCAATATTTTCTATGCTATAGCCCTTAGAATAAATAAGCTCTCCAACTTTTTCTAGAAGTCTTATGCTGGAAATGCCTTTATAAGTATCATCTGAATCTGGAAAATGTTTACCTATATCTCCTAAGGCAGCTGCACCGAGCAAACTATCCATTATTGCATGGAGAAGCACATCCGCGTCAGAATGACCAAGTAATCCTTTATGGAAAGGTATATTAACTCCTCCAAGAATGAGTAGCCTATCTGAAACTAATCTATGAACATCATAACCAGTACCTATTCTCATAAAATTTCCTCCTTTATTATTTATACAATTATATCATCTCAAGATAATATTAACATAGTTTCTGAATGTAGTTGATAATGTTTTTAGTAGAAGCCCAAGGACAACATGATTTAACTTGTATTTTAACTTTCGAATGTTAAAATATAAATATGTTTATTTATTTTGGGGGTGGAAGAATGATTGAGGTTACAGAACTAAGTAAGGTTTTTAAAAAAATAACAGCAGTGGACAATATAAGCTTTAAAGTGGAAAGCGGAGAAATACTTGGACTTATTGGAGAAAATGGTGCTGGTAAAACCACAACTCTTCGAATGCTTGCAACTATGCTAAGAGCTAGCAGCGGTACCGCAAAAATAGAAGGCTATGACATTAATAAGGAAGCCTATAAGGTAAGAGGTAAGATAGGCATACTTTTTGGTGGTGAAGTAGGATTATATGACAGGCTTACCGCAAGAGAAAATATAAGATATTTTGCTGAGTTAAATGGTATGTCTAAAGAGGAAATAAGTACAAGCATAGATTATCTAGTAAAAATATTAGAAATGGAAGAGTATATAGATAGAAGGGTTGGAAAATTTTCAAGAGGAATGAAGCAAAAGGTAGCAATAGCAAGATCAATAGTTCACAATCCAACAGTAATGCTCTTTGATGAACCTACAGCAGGACTGGATGTTACCGCAGCCCGAATTGTACAAGACTTCATAATAAAGTGTAAGGAAAAAAATAATTCAATAATATTTTCTAGCCATAGCATGCAGGAAGTTGAAAGAATCTG
>DATCIH010000189.1:0-17274 GCA_036507955.1 Clostridiaceae bacterium
CCTCAATATAAAATTCTATGTGAGTATACATATTCGACATAACTTTATAGAATCCTTTTTGTAATTAATTCCCTTTTAATGAACACATTGTAAATGTAATTCATTAAAAGGGTTTTTATCTAGTCGGAAGATGAGTTATAAAATAGTATTAAAAACATATGGGGATGACATTGTACTTCAAGTTTTCATTTATATGTCATTAAGTTTTTCTACTGGAGTTATAGAAGAATCTTTTAGAAAAGGAATTAAAGAATTTAGATTAATATCAATAGTCGATTTCATATTTAGAATTATAGTATTAATAGTACATTTTTCATATTTAATCTTTAAATTAGATATTTATACTGTAAATATTATTACAGGTATATTCTTTATAGCTAATATAATAGTTGAAGTCGTGATATTTAAAATGACAAGAAATATTCCTAATGAAAATGTTAAAATTATTAGTGGTGTAGAATTAAAGGAGTTTATAAAAAAAATTCACCAAAAAAAAGTTGATGCTGTCAAAATTGGTGTGAAATTAAGCAACGAGATATATGAATTTATGATTGTATTAAAAGTATCAGGAAAGGGTAATTTGGTAATTATCTGTTTATTTGTATCAGTAGCTATTTCAAGTTTTATTTACAAGTTTTTTAATAAATTCATTTTTGTAGATATTGTTGCAGTTAGTATGTTAGTTTATATGTTTGTAAATACAAATTCCCACTTAATAAAAATAACCTGTAAATATGAAAAGGATGTAAATAAAAGAATTATAGTAGAAAATGTAGGCTTTATTATTGGCTTTAGTTTATTATTTTTATGTGAAGTGGTATTCAGGCAAAAATTAGGATATATGCGTGCCTCTGCTTGGATGCTGCCAATTCTATGTTTCATACCAATAATGAACAGTAAATATAAGATAAGGAAAAGATTAAAGATGTTGTACATTAAATATAATGAAATACAGTAAATATGTGGGTGCAAATTTTGCAGAATTATCTTTTAATCAAAAGTGTTTATCATCTATAATAAAAATTTTATTGTTTTAGACAATTAGATAGGTCTTTATAGAGAGAGAGCAAGTCCAATATCCTACTCTTAAACCTAGGATTACCACTTCGGCTCCAAGGAATAGGTACAGGTTATTGGTTAGATATTTGCTGCTTCACAGCTCGCACCTAACAGTTTGTTCATACCCTCAAAGTGGCCTCGGCCGGACAGTTGGAAGACTTTCTAACCTCTAAGCGCCTTAACTTCTTCCACTTTTAGCCCTGTTTTTATAGAAATAGTCTCATCATTTAAAACGTCAAGTAAGTTTTTAGCAATTTCTATTGCTTTCTTTTTTTCACCTTTTTCTCTTCCTTCTTCTCTTCCTTCTTCTCTTCCTTCTTCCTTATAATGCAACTTTCTAATCTCTTCTATACTCATTTTGAAAACCCCTCCATTTACATTTTTATATTCTTCATACTTCTTTTCCATCTCTGAATTTTGCAATAAAAATAAATATTCCAAGAAATCCACTAATGCTTTTATTTGATCATTATTTTTTACTTTATCATAAGTTTTTAATTCTTCCGCTAGTTTTATTTTCGCCTCATATATATCTTCATCCCTTACATCTGTTTCTAATAAACTTTTTGCCATTTTAAAAACTAGTTTCAATGGATTATCATCGCTAATTTTTTCAAGTTCTATTTTTTCTACATCAATTGTCTTAAAATTATATGTTAATATATCTTTTTCTATTTCTGGTAATCTATATACATAACTTTTATCTTTACCACAGTCACCTTTATAGGTATATATTGCAGCAGCAACTATTTCTGATTTGTCTTTATATTTGTATCTAAACTTATCCCATATTCTATAGAAATATCTGAACATTCTTTCTCCAAAAATATCTGATCCACTACCATAACTTTGCACTTCTACATGTATGAATAATATTTTGCTTCCCTTATCTTTTAATATAACCTTTATTATTTTATCAGATATTACTTTTTCACTACTATCTTTGTCAAATATATCTTTTTGTATTTCTCGCAACTCATTATCTAAGGATTCTGTTTTGATCTCCCAATCTATCTTATGAAATACCTCTGGGAAAAGTAATTCTACTATTTCAACTTCAAAAGCTTCTAAAATTGATTTCCATGCTGCATCGAAATCATGTTTCTTTGACATATTTTATACACTTCCTTATAGTTCTATAATTTAGTATTTGATTTTATTATAACATATCAGATTTTCTTTTTCATTACTCTTTAGCTATTACCATTTTCCTAAAAACACCGTATACTCTTTAAAAATACTGCTAGATTACGCTAAATGTACATTTAACGATAAAAGATTTGGATATCAACCACAATTTGCCACAAAAAGGATAGACAAGTCAAGAAGTATACCACTAACAAAAAAGAATTCGCGATGTAAAAAGTACATTTCACGATATCTCTATTTACTTTATTTCAATAACAATGTAATATTTGTAATATATGTTTGTAATATTTTAATTTATAAAACTGAATAAAGTTTCTAATCTATATAATAGGGGATTAGTGTCTTATGAAAAAAAAGATAATTTTGTTATCAGTAACAATATGTTTAATAATAGCGATAATCGGTATTATTCATTTTAATACCAAATCAGCTGATCGAATGCCTTCAAATGGTTTTTATGTTATGGAGCACAAAGGTTATTATGCTTTTCAAGATAATGAAGCTAAAATTATAGGGTTAGATGTTTTTTTTGTTAACAATAAGTTTAATAAAGATAATGAATTGATACAAAAATATAATGATTTTCGATTAGTTTCAAGCGATGGCACTGAATTTCCGTTTTTATTGAGTAAAGATGATATAAATTACTTTCAGACTAAACAATCCTCAGATCAAAACAAAAATAAGATTTTTGAAAGAATAATACCAATAGATATTTCAACAATGAATATACCTAGTAAATCCGTAGAATTTGTTAAGTTAAAGTACAAAGATGATAAAGGTCTTAAAGTAGAAAAAAACTTGGGCAAAATCAAAATAGATATTCTAAAGGATTCCAATGATATGTCAGCATTATCAGCTAGACCTGTATGGCAAAGTATTATTATACCCACCTTTACTTCAGTTAGGTATAATATCGAAAATATAAGTAAAAGTAAAATAGAAATCAAGGATGTAGATTATAACTCAATAGAGGTTAGTGTTCCCCTTACTTCTACAATTATATTAAATCCTTCAGAATATAAGGAATATGAATTTGGTGCTAAATTAACCAATGAGAAAACGGAAGTCCCAATAATTTATGAGCTAAAACCAAAGTTTACATATGTAATTGATGGCATTACAAAAAACGGAGTTTTTGCAAATGCTGAAACTGATATATATCGTGATAATAACATCAATATAAGTGAATATCTGTATCAAAAAGAAAAATCGGAAAACTCCACGAAATAAATTAATCTAAGGAGTGATTTACAACGGAAGATACTAGAATTAGAGTTAAGATTTCTCTTACTATCAGTTTGCTTTTTTATATGATTTTGGGATCATATGATTTTGGGATCATATGATTTTGTTGTTTATATGGATTTTAACAATATGAATCTAATTGTACTGATAACATTATTTACTTTAGCAGTAATACCGCCTTTTCTATTTTCAACATTTTTTATGAAAAACGAGTATAAAATTACAGTTGGTAAAGTTAACAACTTTTTAATATATCATTTTTGGATACATATAATTGTGTTTCTTATTACTATTTCTATCAGTCAAGTCTCATCTAAGAGTATATTCTTGGTAAGTATAAGTCTAAAAGTAATTGCAATGGCAATCACAAAATATGTTTCAGTAAAAATATACCATGAGACAGTAGGGTTATCAGATGTTAATAAAAATAAGAAATTAGAATTAACATTTCAAAATGCAACAATTTTTGGACTTTCAGCTTTTATGCTAAGTTTCTTCTTTTTCCCAATTATTATGATTGGTGGGAGAAATATTATTACAATATTTCTATTAGCTCCTTTTTTTATTAGTGCGATATCATTGAATTATATAAAAGTTAGATTGGTTGAGACATATAAAATTATAAACTCTAAGCTAGTATTAGCATTTGATAATATATTTTTAATAGTAGATATAATTGTATTGTTTTATTTTTCAGATAGTAATTTATTGGTTTTAAATGAAGTGAGTAAACATTGTAATATAAGCTTTTTATCCTTCATTTTCTGTATTTTAATGTTAATTCCAATGTTCTTTACAAATAGGAAGATTGGGAATGAATGGACTAGAATTAAAAAAACTAATTGGGATAATTAATAAAATAGTAATATATAAAATTTTTAATAGCCAGTTGAGTATTTACTTAACCTGGCTTTCTTGCTTTTTCGGAATATTTATGTTTTATTATAAGAAAGATAGATAAGGTACTTATGAAAGGAGAAATCATGGAAGAAAACAAAATCACTTACAAATCCATTGACGAATACATTTCAACCTTTCCAATTCAGGTTCAAGCCATACTAAATATATTTAGAAAAGTTGTTAAAGAGGCGGCTCCAGATGCAGCAGAAAAGATAAGTTATCAGATGCCTACCTTTGTGCTACACGGGAATTTGGTGTATTTTGGTGCTTTTAAGCATCATATAGGCTTCTATCCAACCACTAGCGCAATTGAAGCCTTTAAAGATGAATTAGCTGAATATAAAGGAGCAAAAGGAACAGTGAGATTTCCCTTAGATAAGCCAATTCCTTATGAATTAATCAGTAAGATAGTTGAATTTAGAGTTGATGAGAATATTAATAAATGGCTAACTAAAGAATAGAGGGTAAGAGTAATGAATGAATCTGGAAAGGATAGGAGGATAATATATGGAAAGCTGGTGGGAGAATTACCCATGGAGAATGATTCAAACAAATCTGCGTGAAATCGATATGCTGGATATATCCGCAGATTTATTCGTAAAAGAGCTTGTTGATTTTAAAGCAAGTGTTGTTGTAATCAATGCAGCGGGTATTATTGCAAGTTATGAAACAGAGCTACCCTTTCACGCTCAAAGCAAATTTTTAAAAGGTGATAGTTTGAAAACTATTGTAGAGCGTTGCCATGTTAACGGAATTCGGGTTATTGCTAGAACAGATTTCTCCAAGGTTAGAAGAGAAATATACGAACAATATCCACAATGGGCATATAGGACGAAAGCTGGGGAAATTGTAGATTATAACGGAGATGTTCAGGTATGTTTGAACGGTGATTATCAACAGAAATATGCTTTTGAAATTCTTCGTGAGGTATTTGAGAAAATTCCCTTTGACGGGTTATACTGTAACATGGGTGGATTTCAGACACAAGATTACAGCTATAATTATCATGGAATATGTCATTGTGATAATTGCAGAAATCTGTTTCAAGAAATGTTTGGTTTAAGTCTTCCGGGTAAAGAAGATATGGAGAATCATGTGTATAGAAAATATAAGATTTTTCAAGAAAGATGTCTTTCCAAACATAAAAGTAAATTAGTTTCTTTTGTAAAAGCTATTAATCCTGATATTGCAGTTGATGATGAGGCTTATGTACGTTTAGAAGCAAGCACTGAGTATAAACGCCGTATTCCTCACTGGCAGTATAGTGCGTCAAGTAATACCAGGGTGATAAGAGGGGATGGAAGTAGAAATATAATAAGCACAAATACATCAGTTGATTTTATTGGATTTTTCTTTCGCCATGTAGCAGTCAGTCCGGCCTTACAGGAATTAAGATTGTGGCAAAATTTGGCTAACTTAGGGGCCGTGGATTACTATCTTATTGGAAGATTGGATAATCATTTGGATCGTTCTGGCTTTAAAAGAATAAAGAAAGTATTTTCGTTTCATAAGGAGCATGAAGCCTTATATTTAAACTTGAAAGCAAAAGCTGATGTGGCTGTATTAAGGACACAGAGATGGGTTTTGACTGAAGAGGAGAAAGGATGGATTAGGGTCTTAACTGAAAGTCACGTGCTGTTTGACGAAGTTTTACTAAATGAGTTTTTAGATGTAAATACAAGGAAATATAAAGCAATTGTCTTACCTAATATTAAATATTTATCAGATCTTCAAGCAGTAAAATTGGATGAGTTCGCTGAAAAAGGCGGGAAGGTCATTGCAGTTGGAGAAACAGGCTTATACGATGGAACATATGAAGCGCGGAAGGACGAAGCCTTGAAATGCTTGGGTATTGGAAAGGTTGAATACATTAATAACAATATGGTATCCTCCATGCTGTTAATTGAGGGTAAAGACAAGAAGATATTCACATCTTTTGAAGATACAGATGTCATTGCTGTGGGAGATACTTTTATATACACAGAAACTAATGTAAATGTTGAAAAGTATTTCAAGTTGATTCCTCCTCATCCAATTGGACCGCCAGAGAGATGTTACTTCAATAATATCACAGATATACCGGGTGTTTTAAAAAGCAAGTTCGGAAACGGGTATGGAATTTACATTCCATGGATGCCTGGAACATTCTTTAGCGGTGGTGGTTACAGCAATAGCTATAATTTTATGAAAGACATTATAATTTCTATGTGTAATATTAATAGTGTAGCTCAATACTTAACGCCTATGGTGGAAGTGACTTTGGCTTCACATGGAGATGAGGATTTAGTTGTACAATTAGTAAACAACAGTGGTCACTTTGGCACAAGTTTTTATGAGCCCCTTCCTGTGATGGGCTTGATGTTAGAAATCCCCTCTGAAAGAGAACCAAAAGAGATTAAGAGCATCAAAACAGGATGTCCATGTAAGTTTTTATATGATAACCAGCAAATAAAACTAGAACTGGATTTGTTAAATGAGTACGATGCACTTGTAATTTCTTTTTAGTGCCATGGTATATAATTCCTGGGAAGGATGCACATAATAAGTTATATTGGGTTTATTAATAAAATGTAGGAGGTATTTCATTTGTTATATTAAGTTGGAACAAAAGAAAAACCTTTGGTTTTAAAAACACCATCATTAGCATCTGAATATTCTATCTATAAAGATGTAAAAGAGGGCAAGGAAGTTCTTGTATGCACCGTAGGAAGTACGATTTTATATTATGATTATCGATGTATTGCAGATCTACATGAAATGCTTAAGAAAAGTGATACTTGGATGGAACTGGGCAGCACAGATGAGAAGAAAGCTACAAAGGAATTACGGTTGAAGCATGGGCCAGGTCGCAGGATAACCCCATCGGTGGTTGGTATGGTCTCAGAAAAGGCTTTCGAGGGCGATTTGCCATGTATATCCCTCCTTTAATGGAATTACTAGGGTTAGTAGAACTAACCCACGTTGCAAGAGGAAATATGATTAAAGCGATTATAATGGAAACAAGTGATAATTCCACAATAACAGTAGAGACAATAGTTAATGCAAACGTAGGGATAGTATGGAGATATTGGACAGAGCCAGAACATATAACAAAATGGAATAATGCCTCAGATGATTGGCACACTCCATTCTCTGAAAATGATTTAAGAGCTGGTGGTAAATTCCTTTCAAGAATGGAAGCTAAAGATGGCAGCTTCGGATTTGATTTTAGTGGTATTTATGATGAAGTGAAATTTGATGAGCTTATTTCATATACAATACCTGATGGAAGAAAGGTTATCATCACTTTTATAAGTCAGGAAAAAGAAACTAAAATAATTGAAACTTTTGAATTGGAAAACACCAATTCAATTGAGGTACAACAAAGAGGCTGGCAAGCTATCTTAGATAATTTCAAAAGATATACTGAACTAACATCAATTTAAAATAATTGTTAAAGTTCTATAATAAAGAACATGGGAGGAAAATTATATGCAGATTTCACCATTTTTGTGGTTTGATAATCAAGCCTAGGAGGCAGCTGATTTTTACACCTCCGCTTTCAAATATTCAAAGATACAAGATGTGTCCTATAATAGCGATGAAGGTGAAGAGGTACCTGAAAGGGGGGAAGAGGCTGTAATGTCTGTCACCTTCGAGATTGAGGGGAGAACATTTATGGCCTTAAACGGTGGACACTATTTCACTTTTACCCCCGCCATATCCTTTTTCGTAAACTGTGATACACAGGGCCAACTAAACAGGCTTTGGGAGAAACTATCCCAAGGCGGGAAAGTTTTTATGGAGCTTAATAAATATCCCTTTAGTGAAAGATTTGGTTGGGTAGAAGATAAATTCGGTATCTCCTGGCAATTGAATCTTTCAAGTAGTATATATAAAATCACCCCATTTTTAATGTTTGTGGGGCCTAATAAGGGCAAAGCCGAGGAGGCCATGAATTTTTATATTTCGCTTTTCAATAATTCTAGTGTTCTCCAGATAGAGCGCTATGGACCAGGGGAAGCTGAGCCGGAAGGAACTGTTAAACACTCCACCTTTTCACTTGACGCTCAGGAATTCATGGCTTTGGACAGTAGTGCAGAACATGCTTTCACCTTTTCTGAAGCTATATCTTTCTTTGTGGATTGTGATACGCAAGATGAAGTTGATATGTTATGGGAGGAGCTTTCGCAGGGTGGAGAAAAAGGGCAATGTGGGTGGATAAAAGATAAATACGGTGTATCCTGGCAGATCGTTCCTACTATATTAGGTGAATTGCTGGGTGATCCAGATCCTGTAAAGGCGCAAAGAGCTATGGGTGCAATGCTAAAGATGAGCAAACTTAATATAGAAGAATTAAAGAAAGTACATAGAGAGGGTTAATGACGGAGTCTTTTATAGCAAATAAAATATTAATTGGGAATGCTTTTCAACTCAACTCGTGCTTGAGTATATTGGAAAAGGCATTGGAGGTATTCTAATGACTAATTTATCTGAAATGAGTATCTATGAAAATATACGAACTGCTGTAACGGAGGCACAAAGAAAGGTTTATACCACTGTGAATTTTGTAATGGTTGAAACCTACTGGAATATTGGTAAACAAATTTATGAAGCACAAGGGGAAAATAATCGTGCTGAATATGGTGCTGGCTTATTAAAATATCTTTCTGAAAAACTGACTGCTGAATTTGGAAAAGGCTTCACTGTGACAAATTTGAGCTATATGCGTCAGTTTTACATAGCGTTTCCAAATTATCACGCACTGCGTGATAATTTGAGCTGGACTCACTACAGATATTTGTTAAAGATTGAAGATAAAAAGGCTCGACAATTTTATCTTGAAGAATGTGCAAAATCTAATTGGAGTACGAGGCAATTAGAGCGTCAAATAAATTCTTTTTATTATCAGCGACTCTTATCCAGCCAAGATCAAGAAAGTGTGAGAAATGAGATTCAAACACTTGAGAAAGGCATCGATGCAAAAGACATTATCAGAGATCCCTAAGTACTTGAATTTTTAGGTCTTGAACAAACGTCTAATCTTTATGAGAAAGATTTAGAGCAAGGACTGATCAATCATTTGCAAACTTTTTTACTTGAACTAGGACGAGGCTTTTCTTTTGTTGCAAGACAAAAACGAATTTCTTTTGATGGGGAGAATTATTCTTTGTGCAGATAAAAGCGATTCAGTTGTTAAATACACCTTGCCAGAAGACAACAATCAGATTTTCGCTTCAAAATATAAGTTATATATGCCTTCTGAAGAAGAGCTAAAACAAGAGCTGGAGAAAGAGCAAGAAATATTGGAAATTGAAAATAATTTATAAATTTTGGACTATATGGATACAATATTTACTTTTAACGAATAATTACATAGGTACTAGGTTCCCTCAGACTGATTAGTTTGGGGGAATTTTCTTTTAATTATAAGCAGAACACTTTTACGATTGTACCTAGAGTAGAATGCTTTTATGCATTCCACTCTAGCACCTTATTTAAGAAAGCCTTGAGTTTTACAGAGCGGGGTGCTTTAAAGAGCTCTGAACTACTACCACTTTCTATAATTGTGTTGTCACAAATAAACAGTGCCCTTTCACATGCTTTTCGCGCAAAGCCCATTTCGTGGGTTACTATAATGGTCTTTAGCCCCTCATCCTGTAGCTCGCCCAGCATATTGAGTACCTCACTTGTAAGCTCTGGATCCAGTGCGGAGGTGGGTTCATCAAGCAGCATGAGCTTTGGACCTGCTGCAACTGCTCGGGCAATAGCTATACGCTGCTGTTGCCCACCAGAAAGCTGGGAGGGGTATTTATCCTTTTCTTGAAATAATCCAAAACGAGAAAGAAGCTTCACTGCACTATCAAGTGCATCAGTCTTATTGTAACCAAAGGTATGGATAAGTGGCAGCGTGATATTTTCACAAGCTGTCATGTGTTCAAAAAGGCCGTGAGATTGAAATACAAAACTTAGGTTTCTTCGGTACTCTTGCAAAGCCTTTTCTCTAAATGATATATTATTATCTTCAAGAATAAGCTCCCCACTAGTAGGTATTAGCAGCCCCCCAATGATACGAAGTAGTGTTGACTTACCTGCACCCGAAGGCCCAATAACTGCAAGTGAATTAAATTCGTCAGAGAAGTTAATATTTCTTAGCACCTGTTGCCCACCAAAGTTGTGGCAAATGTCTTTAATCACGATTTTCATGCTTATATCTCCCCTCAAGCCATTTAGTAAGCATTGATACTGCAAAGGTAAGTATAAAATATAGAAGACCCAGAAATATATAATTTTCAAACATCTGAAAATTAGCAGCAGAAATCTCTTGAATCGTTTGAGTGAGCTCAATAACAGCTATCACCGAAAGCAAAGAGCTATCTTTGATAATAGATGCAAGCTGACCTGCAAGAGCTGGCAAAATACGTGCCATAAGTATGGGGAAAGTTACAAGCCATAGTGTCTGAATATCCGTTATACCTATAGAACGAGCAATCTCATATTCTTGTTTATCAATGCTCTCAATGCCTCCTCGTATAATTTCCGAGATATAGGCACCTTCAAATATAGAAAGTATAATAACACCCGCAATATAGCGATTATCAATGCCCCAGGCTGTGCCAACTATATAGAAAAAAAAGTAGATTTGAACAAGAAGTGGCGTACCCCGAATTATTTGTATATAAGTACGACAAGCATAGCAAATAACCAAAATTTGTGATCTCTGTCCCATGGCGGTGAGCATGCCAAGTATCATACTAAAAATCAGGCTTGCAAAAGATATAATAATGGTCATTTTAAAACCATCAAAAAGCCTTTTCTTGTATTCTAGTAACGTACTAAAATCCAGATTAAGCCCGATACGTTTCATGGAAAAGTAAACTAAAGCAACAAAAATTACCCCAACAGCAAGGGCACTAAGAAACTTATTTAATAGTGTTGGTTTTTTAAATTTTTTCAAAATTTTTACCGTCCTATATTTTAATCAAAGAACCATGGAAAACCAAGAGAATCAAATATTTTCTTTTCTTGGGGTAGATATTTTTGTGTAAGCTTTTCAAAACCGCCATCACTCTTGTATTTTGCTATAAAAGAGTTTATCTTATTAAGTAGCTCAGAGTTCCCTTTTTTAACAGCTATGCCCCAGTTTTCTTTATCTTGAATTGGTATCATAATTGCTTTTGTACTATCTAAATTACTCTGATTCTGGCGATAAATAGTCAACTGGTCATATATAAATACATCAGCCTTGCCTTGAACAACCTCTGTTACACAAGCATTCTCTGACGCAAGGACGTTTACAGTGGCATTTGTCAGGTTCTTTTCAGCGTAAGTATTTGCTGTGGTGCCTATTTTAACATCAACCACAATGCCCTTTTTATTAAGATCCGCGGATGTTGTTACTACAGATTTCTTATTAACTAGCAGGGCAAGGTAGGAATGAGCGTATGGGTCAGAAAAATCCACGGTTTTTTTACGTTCATCGGTAATTGTCATGGATGAAATGACTGCATCTACCTTTCCGGTTTGGAGCGAGGGAATAAGTCCAGTCCATGCGATATTTTCAATTTTCACAGGTTCACCTAAATACTTAGCAAGATCTTTTGCAAGGTCTGTACTTATACCACTAGGGTTGCCATTTGTATCTTTGGTTTCAAAAGGGGGATAGGCAAGTTCCATACCAACAATTAGTGTTTTATTCGTGTTTGATACCTTGCAACTTGTAAAAAGAGCAGTAATCATAAGCAACAATAGGCCAGACATTATAACAATCTTTAGGATTTTTTTCATATTGATACCTCCAAATATTAGCACTTTATTGTTACTATAGTATATCATGATAATTAAATTCTGGTAAATACTATTCTACAGAGATCACTTAATCTCCTTTATATGTTAATAATCCATAACAAAAGACTAAGCAATTGCTACGGTTCATTAACCTATACTTATATTTGAATGTGATATAATAAGACTTATACTACGTTTGTATCCTTAGGAGGAGAAAGCCATGTCAAAGTATTACCCTATAATGGTTAATCTAGAATATAGAAATGTTTTGATTGTTGGAGGGGGAGAGATAGCTTATAAAAAGCTATTAGAACTCCTAGAATATAAAGCTGTAATAACCCTTGTTTCCTTAAGTATTAATGAAGGGATAAAGGAAATAGTGGAAAAGAATTATATTAAGTTCATTGAAGGTGCTTATGATAAAACTTATTTGGAGGGGGCTTTTATAGTAATCGCCTCCACCAATGATAGAGAAGTCAATAATGAGATATATAAGGACTGCATTCAAAAATCAATCCTTGTAAATATAGTGGATGATCCTGAGAACTGTAGCTTTATTACACCTTCCAAGCTAAGACGAGGTGACTTAACTATCTCCATATCTACTAACGGTAAGAGTCCAACCCTTAGTAAGGAGATTCGTAAGGAACTTGAAATTAGCTTTGATGAAAGCTATGAAGCTTATGTAAATATATTAGGGGATTTAAGAAAAGATGTAATTGCTAATGTGGAAATACCCCATAAGAGAAAAGAAGTTCTTCACACTATTGTAAGTGGAGGGTACTTGGGAAAACTAAGGATATTAGGAGAGGAAGCTGTAAGATCCGAAATAAAAGAATATCTACAAGCTACAATTACTAGCTTTAAATACCTATAGGTTATGAAAGATATTTTCTAATATGTTATAATTATTTATCACTAGTGGAAGGGGCTTTATTTAATGAAAATAGTAGTTGCATCAATAAATTTTGACAATGCGGAACTAGCCATAAGAGAAAAGGTACATTTTACAGGAAGCAAAAAACAAGATTGTTATGCATTAATTAAAAAGAAAGGCATTTTAAGTGAAGCGATTATCTTATCCACTTGTAATAGAAGCGAAATTTACGTAGTTATGGATGACGATGAAAATATAGATTGCATGATAAATATATTTAAAGAAGAATTTGATTTATCCCCTAAAGAAATCCGAGCTTTTATAGAATTAAAGGTAGAAGGCAGTGCTATAGAGCATATTTTTGAAGTAGCTGGGGGCTTTAAGTCCATGGTTATTGGCGAGGATCAAATATTAGGACAAGTTAAGGAGGCATATTTTTATGCCCTTGGACTTAACGCAAGTGGAAAG
This sequence comes from Clostridiaceae bacterium, assembly GCA_036507955.1. Taxonomy (GTDB): domain Bacteria; phylum Bacillota; class Clostridia; order Clostridiales; family Clostridiaceae; genus DATCIH01. Next base: position 13,469 of record DATCIH010000189.1, read on the forward strand.
ATCTTAAATAAATTGTTTTTAACTGCCATTACTTTTGGAAAAAAGTTCAGAAGCTGTTCTGGAATATCTGATATCCCTACCTCAATAAGCTCCATAGGAGTAAAGCTATTAAAAAGTAAGATAAATAGTCTGAAAGGAAAAAAAGCTTTAGTTATTGGGTTTGGAGAGATGAATAAAATAATTTTAAAGTATTTGCTTAATGAATTTATGGACAAGATATACGTTGCCAATAGGACGCCTAGAGAAATAGATATTATTACTGATAATGTTGAAATAATACCCTTCCAGGATAGATATAAAGTCTTAGGAGAGGTGGATGTAATAATATCAGCAACTAGTGCTCCTCACTTAGTTTTAAGCAGTGATAAATTTAATAGTAACTATAAAGGCAAAGAGCTTTGTATACTAGATTTAGCTCTACCAAGGGATGTAGAAGCCACTATTTCCTATAATGAAAACGTAGAGATATTTGTTATTGATGATTTAAAGGAATTAAGTGGAGAAAGCTTAAAGGAAAGAGCTAGACTCATGAGCAATTATGGAGCCTTGATGGAGGAGGAAATGGAGCGCTTTTATAAGTGGAGGCGAATGTCTGAGATTATCAGTTCTGATAATTCATCAGTGGGGTAAAGGAGGCTAGGAAAGTATGAAAAAAAAGCTTATAGTAGGAAGCAGAGGAAGCTCTTTAGCACTAAAGCAGGCTAATCTAGTAATAGACGCCTTAAAAGAGAAGCTCATAGAAGTTGAATTCGAGATAAAAATCATCACTACCACAGGAGATAAAATACTAGATAGAGCACTAGACAAAATAGGTGGTAAGGGCTTGTTTGTGTTTGAGATAGAAAAAGCTTTAATAGATGAGGAGATAGATATAGCTATTCATAGCATGAAGGATGTACCTGCTTTCCTTGAGGAAGTCTTTGAAATTTCACCTTTACTTAAGAGGGAAGATCCCAGGGATATTTTAATTTCAAAGGATAATATTAAATTTAAGGATTTACCTACCGGGGCAGTAATAGGCACCAGTAGTTTAAGACGGATAATACAGCTTAGAGAATTAAGAGGGGACTTAAATTATCTGCCGATAAGAGGAAATATAGACACTAGAATAAAAAAAATGAACCTGGGAGAATTTAATGGAATAGTACTTGCAGCGGCAGGTTTAAATAGAATGGGCTGGAGCAGCGCCATAACTGAGTATTTTGATATTGGGGCTATGATTCCGGCTGTAGGTCAGGGTGCGCTTTGCATCGAATATAGAAAAGCAGATACATATATAAAAAATATAATAAAAGAGCAAAATAAAAATATAGAAATAAGGGGTATACTAGGGGAAAGGGCTTTTTTAGAAGCTGTAAATGGAAGCTGCAGTGTTGCCATGGGAGCTTTCGGCGAGATTACTGGGGAGGAGCTAACCCTAAAGGGCTTTTACTCGGAAAACCCAGAAGGAAAAATAATAATAGAAGAAGTTAGGGGAGCGGCAAAGAATTATAAGCTTTTAGGTAAAGCCTTAGCTGCAAGGATTAAAAAATAGAATAGATAAGAAAGCGTGAGAAAAATGGATGGTAGGGTATATTTAGTTGGAGCTGGAACCGGGGATGAGGAGCTGATAACTCTAAAAGCCTTAAGGCTAATCAAGGAAGCGGATGTAATTGTCTTTGATAGACTCATTAATGAGAATTTGTTATGTTACTCTAATGAAAGCTGTGAGCTAATTAATGTTGGAAAAGCTTCAAATAATCATACACTTCCTCAAGAGAAAATAAATCAATTGCTATATGATAAAGCTATAGCAGGCAATATAGTTGTTCGGTTAAAAGGGGGAGACCCCTTTGTTTTTGGTAGAGGCGGGGAAGAAGGCATATTTTTAAAGGAAAGAGAAATATACTTTGAAGTTGTACCTGGAATATCTTCTTTATCTGGAGTAACAGCTTATGCTGGAATACCAATAACACATAGGGGAGTATCCAATGAATTTCATGTTTTTACCGGTCATGAAAAAGGCGAAGCTAATATTGATTTTAATATTATCTCAAAACTAAAGGGAACTTTGATTTTCTATATGGGCTTAGCAAATATAAAAATGATTGCCCGAGGTCTAATACAAGGTGGTATGAGCGAACACACACCTATAGCCGTTATTTCCAAGGGTACCTATGGAGATCAAAGGACAGTAATTAGCGATTTAACATCTATTGGTGAAAATATAGAAGGAATTGTGTCCCCAGCTCTTATAGTAGTTGGTGAGACGATTTCGCTTCGGGACCAATTAAATTGGTTTGAAGAACTACCCCTCTTTGGAAAGACAATATTGGTAACTAGGCATAAAGAGAAAAATGGTAGCTTAAGAAGCAAGTTAGAGCAGATAGGGGCTAGAGTACATTCTATTAATACAATTGACTTTAAGCCTATGGAGGCGGGGAGCGAACTTTACCAAGTATTTGATAATATTTCAAACTTCAATTATTTAGTTTTTAATAGCGCTAATGGAGTAAAGTACTTTATAGAAGGATTCATAAAATATAAAAAGGATATCCGAGGATTAGGTGCTTTAAAGCTAGTAGCCATAGGTGAGGTTACTAAAAATAAAATAGAAGAGTATTATTTATCTGTTAATATTGTTTTTGATGGAGCCTCTTCAGAAGAATATATAAATCTCCTAAAAAGGAAATTGAAACCAGAGGATGAGGTGGGAATAGTCACCTCTGATATTAGCAGCAAAGAAAAATATGAAGGATTAAAAAGTTATTGCAGGAAACTTAAAGTCATAGATGCTTACAGAACAATAGCTTTAAAGATTCCTATAGAAGAGAGCTATAAGGTAGCTAACTCAGACATTATTACTTTTCATAGCCCTTCCGCAGTTAAAAGCTTCTTTAAATATTTGGAGAGTAATAAGCTTAATATAAATTTAGAGGGAAAAGTTTTCATAGCTGTAGGAACAACTACCGCCCAGGAGCTTAAAAAAAGAAGCCTTAAAAATATTAGAATTGCAATAACACCCAAGGATGAAGGTGTTATTAACGCAATATTAGAAAACTTGAGAGAAGGTTAATTTAATGATTTATAGAGGAAGAAGATTAAGAAGGACTAGTGCCCTTCGCTCCTTAGTAAGGGAAACTACTATTGCAGTGGAGGATTTTATTTATCCTATTTTTGTAATAGAGGGAGAAAATAAAAAGGAACCTATACCATCTTTAGAGGGCCAATTTTATTATTCTGTAGATAAACTAAAAGAAGAAATAGAAGAACTCGTAGCCTTAGGTATAAAGGGGGTACTATTATTTGGTCTTCCAGAAACTAAGGATGCATGTGGTTCCTCCGCTTACGATAGTCAAGGGGTAGTTCAAAGAGCGGTTAGGAAAATCAAAGAGTACTTTCCGGAGGTATTAGTGGTTACGGATGTTTGTCTCTGCGAATATACTTCTCATGGCCACTGTGGTGTGTGGGAGGGAGGCATTGTAGATAATGACAAAACCTTAGAGCTTTTAGGTAAAGTTGCCTTATCTCATGCAGCAGCTGGAGCGGATATTATCGCACCTTCTGATATGATGGACGGTAGGGTTGCCTTTATAAGGAATTTACTTGATAGGGAAGGCTTTCAGGATATTTCAATAATGTCCTACTCCGTAAAATTTTCCTCAGCTTTCTATGGTCCCTTTAGAGAGGCTGCAAAATCAGCTCCTTCCTCAGGCGATAGAAAATCCTATCCAATGGATTTTTGTAATGCTAGGGAAGCGGTTAAAGAAGCAAGCTGGGATATTGAAGAAGGGGCAGATATCATTATGGTAAAGCCGGCCATGAGC
>DATCIH010000190.1:0-19229 GCA_036507955.1 Clostridiaceae bacterium
TGTATTTTTGTTTAGTAAGCGATTCAATTATAGCATGAAATTAAGGGGGTCATTGTTTTTTGCATCTAAAAAACTCTGAAACCCTTGATATATAAGGAATAAATCAAAAAAGGAGTGTAAAAAATTTTACACTACCAAAAATCTTAAGGAGGACTTATCAATGAAGAATTGTGAAATGAAACTGAACGGTAATATACTAACTATAACGGTTGATATATCAAAGGAATTTGGAGTATCATCTTCAGGAAAAAGCATTATTATCGGCTCAACTGAAGGCAATGTTTCTATACCAGAGAAAGAAGATATTAAAATCGGTCTTAATGTTTATAGAAAAGCTAATGGTTAAGTTTCTTGATACAATTGGTTGCTTTTAATTAATCTAAATTTAACGTATTCTCCGTATTATTAAATTAATGAGGAGAGTGACAACATGAATGCAGATAAAAACTATAAAGTAAGATCAGCAGCAAAGCTATGTGAGATTTATTCAAAATTAAATATTATTATTGATTTACTGATTGAAAAAGGAATAATAAATCAAGAATAAGTTAGTAAAAAGATTGTGAAAATAAATGAACAAGAATGTAAAAATTTTATTGATGATCTCTTTTTGGCTTTAGACTAGTACTCTATGCTAAATAAATGAGAGCATAAATCGCACAATACAGAGTAAAATGGTGAGGAGCCAGTTTTTTCTGTTATAATAAAACATATGAAACAACTGAAGGTTATTCTTTCAGTCCTTTTATATATCACGATAATTTTGAGTTATGAATTGTTTTATTGGTGGATTGATGTTATAATTCATACAGATACAGATGCTAAATTTCTGATAGGAGGATGTATTATGTTAAAAAAAATTCAGGGTTTTTATCTAAGATTCACTGACTGGTTAGGAGACAAATTAGCACACTTTCTATCAACGATGGAATGCTTTTTTTTGATTTTCTTGCTCGTAATTATTCCATTGTTTTTTCAGCATCCGACGGGGATAGCATGGGTGCAATATGGTGTAGCCGTATTTTTCCAAGGTGTTGCACTACCAGTATTAGGATATGTTGCTTGGAAAAGTGGTGAAAGAGTTGAAAAAGTTATAAAAGAAACTCATGATGTTGTATTGGAAGAATTGAAAATCATAAAAGAGGAATTGAAATTAGCAAGAGAGGAAAGAGACAGCATAAATCGTATATTAAAAGATCTGAAAAAATAGCAGGAAACTGATTTTATATCTATTTTTAGCATTAGTACCTCAATCATCGATACCTTCAAGACTATTACTTGTGATAACAAAAGTTAATAATTAATCATCCAAAAAATCTCGCTATTACTCACTGTGCCATCCAAGGTAACAATGTTCCCAGTTTAAATGATATCTCGACTTCATAGTAGGGTAATTGTTGATGCAATGAATGTTTATTAGTTTACGGGCAAGTTGTAAAATGTAATTGACAAACTTTTTAAGTGGGGAGATTATGAAGAGTAAAGATAGTATACTAATATCTTTCAGCATAAAAATTTCAGCAAGAAGTTCTCCTACTTTTTTAAAAAGAAATGAACTAAGACATATAAGAGTACATGCAGAAGGACGTTGTTAACAAAATTGAAATGGAATATTTAAAAGGTTAACTGCTGTTAACAATTAAAAAGGAACTGCCCTTCGGTGAGTGGTTCCCTTTCTCTATTTATCTAGATAATTTAAAATAAAAGTAGTTTATAAATAAGGTAATAAATCCTAGAGTAGTAACTTGAACTCCCAGCGTTTATAACTATGTAGCCTAAAAGAATCTTGTAAAATCAAGCCCTAATATGTATTTTGGGCTTTACTTTTTGTCAAAACATAGTTATAATTGTAGGTATGTAGGAGGTGCATTATGCCTTATAGAGTTAATCATGTTAATAAAAAAACCGGGATTACATATGTTTATGAAGCGGTATCCTATTGGGATAAGGAAAAGAAGAGACCTTCAAACAAACAAATTTGTGTTGGGAAATTAGATAAAGATACAGGAGCATTTATACCTTCAAAGCGCATGGATGATACGCAAGCTGCAGCAAGAGATCCAGAAGTTACAGCAGGTATTCAGATTATTGGACCGTCACTTATACTTAATAAAATTACAATAGAGCTTGGAATAGATAAAATTCTTAAAAAGTGTACACCTGATACATATTTGCAGGTACTTACTATGGCTTACTTCTTAGTGGCTAAAGGTGATGCACTAAGTCATTGTGAGTCATGGTGCAAAGGTCATTCTAACCCTCTTGATGGCATTCTCAGTAGTCAAAGAATTAGCGAGCTGTTAAAAAAGCAATCGGAGGATGAACGCCAGTCTTTCTTCACAAAATGGTGTGAAAAAACATCTGAGAATGATTATCTTTGCTATGACATTACTTCTATTTCTTCTTATTCAGAGCTAAATGAGTATGTGAAATATGGCTATAATAGGGATGGCGAGAAATTACCTCAGATCAATCTTGCCATGCTCTTTGGGCAGAACAGCAGACTTCCAGTTTGCTATAAAAGGATGCCTGGAAGTATTAATGATGTAAGCACACTAAAGAATTTTATCAAAAGTTTAGATTATCTAAATTTAGATCATTTGCATCTGGTTATGGATAGAGGCTTTTACAGTAAATCAAATATTGATGAACTGCTTGAATATAAGCATAAATTTACCATTGGAGTTCCTATTCAAAGGCAGTGGGTAGAAAGCATCATTGATGAATTTTATGAAGAAATTGAAATGCCAGATAACTATCGGAAAATAAATGGAGAAACTCTTTATGTAAAAACCAAGCTATATTCCTGGGGAGAAAATAATAAAAGAACTTACCTTCATGTTTATTACAACTCCCATGCAGCAGCTAGTGCATTTGATAAGTTCACAGAAGAACTCATAGGATATAGGGAAGAATTGGAGAATGGCGAACTTATAAAAAGTCATGAAGAGTATTATCAGCGTTATTTTATAATTAAGGAAACCCCAAAGCGAGGCTGCAAAATACAATACAATAACGCTGAAATACAAAAGCATAGAAATCGCTATTCTGGTTTTTTTGCACTTTTAACAAATGCCACAAAAGATGCAATTGACACGCTTAATATTTACTGGAACAAAGATGTTGTAGAAAATAGTTTTGACGATTTAAAAAATCAATTAGATATGAAAAGGTTGCGAGTACAGAACTCACAGACAATGGATGGTAGATTATTTGTGCAGTTTATAGCATTGATATTCATAAGTGCTATCCAAGAAAAAATACATAGTAGAAAAGAACTTGAAAACTATACAGTTAGAGAATTACTAGAAGAAGTGGATACCATTTCCAAGATAACATATTCAGGCAGATATGGTTCTCTTATAAGCGAAGTAACAAAAAAACAACGAATAATTATGGAGGCTTTTTCGATAGAATTGTAACATAGTTACAATTCTATCGGGAATTCAAGTAGTAATTGCATAAAATAATAATATTATTATACATCTGGAAAAAAGAAGGATTAAATACATTTATGAAGAATATTGTAAGTATAAAGTTCAAGGAATTATATAATTTCTAATAAATACATATAAAAATGAGTATAAAAAGTAGCATGAAAAAGAACAGAAAAAAAATACTTTCATTGATACTGACAGTAGTATTAAGTACAGCTATTACACTCGGAACTACAGTGGTTAAGGCAGATACAACGACAACAAATACTATAGGAGTTCAATATTGGTGGTAGCCAATATGGACGAAAGGTATGGAACTCAACAGATGAAAGGCTAAGAAGGATAGTGTGGAGATGCAATAAAAAGTATGAGATAAAAGGTGAAAATGGTTGTGGAAATAGACATATAGATGATAAGGTTCTATACCATGCTTTTATTATCACCTTCAACGCCATTATTGAAAACAATGAGCACTTCCTAGAAAAGTGGAAGTCAGAAGATAGTGATGTGTTAAAAAAGTATAAGGCAAAACAGTTTATTAAGATAATTGAAAATGCAGAAATGATAGAAGAGTTTGATATAGATATATATTATAAGATTATTGAGAAGATTACTGTTCATCAAGATAATAAGATTATTGTAGTTCTGCTTGATGGGACTGAGATTGAGTGTGAAATAGAATAGAAGATTTATATTCCGGTTAGGGTGATTAAACATCATCTTGGCCGGTTTTTTGTTTGAGAAAATTTATTTGTGAGTAAATAATAAAAGCAGATAAATTAACTCTTTTTATCGTAAATAGTATGTAAAATGAGGAAATTAAATATAGGGCTGAAACAGTTACCGAGGGTTGCTGTGTATATTTGAGTTAAAATGAGCAACTTGCATGTTACTACCATTTTAAATTTAATAAAAACTTTAATTCCATTTAAACTTATATTAAAATATATATTAATATATAATATTATGTGTTAGTATTGTGATTATAGGAAATTCAGTCTACTATGGGGGGGGTTAATGAGAAACAAACAATTAAAGCATAATGTTTGTTTTATACTTACCTCTTTAATGTTAACCATGAATATTCAAGTATTTGCAAATACAGTAGCTAATGTAACCTCAGTAAGTCCAAATAAAACTGCAGATATTTTAGCAGTGTGTGGAACAGATATTCTAACTTCAATAATAGCATCAACAATTGGAACAATTATAGAAACATCAATAGATGGAAAGAAGATTGCTACTTGTGTTGTAATGGTAGATACAAATATAACAAGTAAATCTACTGACAGCATTTTTAAGTGTTATGTATATTCACTGATAGGTAAAAATTATTCCCAAACAATAATTTATAGTGATGTGAGAAAATAACAGACTTAAAATTAAGAGTTAATTGTAATATAGGTAATTTATGTGGTATTGAGTATTTTATAGGATTAACTAATTTAAAATGTAGTTATAATCAACTAACAGCCATGTATTCTATTAAAAATACATGGGATACTTCAAATTATAGACCTCAGTATACAGATTCAACACACAAAACTACTACAAATAGATCAGTAATAACAATTTAAAATTAGAACTACAAAATAGGTATTATTAATTAGGCGGGTATTTATATTAGGTGTGTATCTTTCTTTGTTTCACATCAAATATAGAAAAAGCAAGGATACTGGTACTACAATATTTGATAAAAAACAGGTATATCCTCAATAACCATATCTATTTCAAAATAATCGAGAAGATGATTGTTTTTGAAGGTTATAAGATTATAGTAACTTCGATTGATTGGACTGAAGTTGCAGTTGAATAGGATGAAAAAGTATAAATTTTTACATAAAGGATATAAGAAAGAGGTGCTGTTTTGAATATTAAAGAAATAGGTAATAATTCTATAGAAAAAATAATTGGCAGTTCGATATCAGATGAAAAGGATGGGCGTTTTAGAGTTAAATTGTTTTACCCTTTGGTTTCAGACATGAAAATTGAAAGCATAAATGGTAAAAAAGCTGATGTTAATGATACTAAAGTACTAATTGATAATATTGGTCCAAGCGGTCTGAAATTTATATCTAATTTGGTATTACCTGTAAAACCGGAGATTATGTTTAATTTTGGAACTATTATACTAAATGAAACAATCTACTTATCGGGAAAGATTGTCTGGAAGGAAGAGTCTGTAAATGGACTATACGAATATGGTATTAAATTTTTTCATAATGATGAAAAAGATCAATATCTCATAAGAGTATTTAATACCCTTCAAATTAATATGCGTAAATCACCAATAGTCAGTGGATGCAACTTTTGTACCGATGATATAACTTCATTCTTTTTAAATATGAATATAAATATGGAAACAGATATAAATACAGATTTAATAGAAGTGAAAAACCTTATTATTAGAAACGGAAATGAGGTTATAAATAGATATAAGGAATTATTGGAAATATACAGAAAATATAAGGGAAATGAAGAAATAGAAGGTTCCATCATCAATTTTGTGGGAAAGGTTAAACAGATTGTTAATAAATTTACCTTATAAAATGGTTTGCTCTAAAGTAAGTAGCTATTTTCATAGTTTACTAATGTAAAGATTATCAAGACAGTATATATGATGTGATTATGAAACAATTTCTTAACTATCCCTAGAGGTTGTGTAGGAAAAATGTATATTTTGAAAAGTAGATAAGATATATGTTCAACTTTGCTCTGTGAATAATTTGTAGGGCTTTACATGTCAATGCTAAATTCTTCATAAAATTACATTGATCTCTAAATTAGAATTACTGAAAGTGGAATTTAGGTTATAAGAGTTTTGATATGATAGGGGGAATAGGTGATGCTACGAGAGGATAATATTAGAATATTCTTGTTTGCAATATTATGTATATGTTTTATTTTCTACTTATTTATGGGTAGCTATAGTTATAAGAGAGATAACAAGTCAAAAGTCAACGTAATATTTTTTATTTTATGTATTGCCGGTAGCCTTTGGGCCATAGGATATGCATTCATGTTAATTTCTCCTAATATAGAAATCGCAAATATTTGGAGATCAATTTCTGCGTTAGGTTGGTGTTTTTTTAATGGGATATGGGTATCCTTCGCATTTTCTCTTAAAGGTATAAATCAAAAAAACTCTAACTCAAAAATACAATTTTTAATATATATAACTTCACTAACATTTTTCATAGGTAATTTAATATACGAACCCTCTAAAGTAGTAAGTAGTGAAGCTTACGGCTTTGTAGATAATTTATACTCTGAAACAATTATTGGTATTGTTTTTAGTATATACGTCTCAGTTTTATATATAGCTGGTTTTGTAAAAATATATTTTCAAATGAGAAATTCTCATAAGAAGAGAGTCAGAAAACAGATGAAAATTATTTTAATTAGCGGTTTGATCAGTTTTTGTTTAGCGATAATATCAGATTTGATTTTACCTGCACTAGGTATTGATATTTTTCCGTCTGGGATTATATCCATTTCTATTGCAATGGGTGGAATGTGGTACGCAATTAATAAACATAAAATGATGTCAATTTCTTATGAACTTGTATCAGAATATCTTTTTGAAGCTGTAAATGAACCAATTTTCGTATTAGGTGAAGATTTTCTTGTGAAAAATTGTAATGAAGCTTCACTAATTATAACTGGCTATAGTTATAAGGAATTAAAGGAAAATTCACTTGATACAATCATAAATTTTAGAAATTTTAAGTATGAGACTATAATGCAAACTGGAAACATTATTAATATGGAAGTTGATTTATACAGGAAAAATAAAGAACCTCTTGTCAGTGAGCTATCAGCAACCGTAATATATGATGAATATAAAGACATCTTAGGACTTGTTACGCTATTACATGATGTTTCTGAAAGAAGAAACCTAGCAAAAATACAAGAGAAATATACTTTAAAATTAGAAGAATCAAATATTATACTTAAAAATGAGATTAAAGATAGACTACTTGCAGAAGAGCAAATACGTCATTTTATATATTATGATGCCCTTACAGAACTTTCTAATAGAAAAAAGATGTTAGAAGATGTTAATATATTACTAGATAATAAAAATGAAAAATTTGCAGTTCTTTTTATAGATTTGGATAATTTTAAGAGTGCTAATGATAAATATGGTCATGAATCTGGAGATAATATTCTTAAAATTGTAGCACTGAGATTAAAAAGCATAATTAGGTCAACGGATACAATTAGTAGAATTGGTGGAGATGAATTCATAATAATACTACGAGATTTGAGGGCCTCTGCAAATTCTCAAAAAATTGCAGAAGCTGTTGTGGAAACATTTAACACAGCTTTTATCTATAAGGACAACCAATTATTTATTGGGGTAAGTATAGGTATAAGTATATTCCCTGAGCATGGAATTGATGCAGATACGTTAGTTAAGAAAGCTGATTTAGCTATGTATGAAGTTAAAAATAGCGGAGGTAATGGATATTCCATTTATAATGATAGTATAAATAATAATGCTATTAATAAACTAGAAATGAAAAAAAAATTGAAGAATGCAATGGAAAAAAATGAATTTATAACGTACTATCAACCTATAATGGATTTAAAGTCAATGAAAGTATTAAGTGCAGAATCTCTTATAAGATGGAAACGAGGGGAGAGAATTATTCCACCTATAGAGTTTATTCCAATTGCAAAGAGTATAGGTGAAATAGTAGTTATTGATAATTGGATGTTAGAAAGTGCGTGTACACAGTGTAAAAAATGGCAGGAGTTAGGTGTAAAGGACTTTAGTGTATCAGTAAATATATCTTATAAACAACTAATTCAATTGGATTTTGTCCAATTAGTAATGAATATATTGCATAAACACTTACTAGATTCTAGGTATTTAAATCTTGAAATTACTGAGGATGAGGCCATGGAGGACATTGATTCAATAATAAAAATACTTTCAGAGTTAAAATCACAGGGGATTAGAATTTCAATGGATGATTTTGGTACAGGCTATTCCTCCCTTAGTTATATAAACAAGCTTCCTATTGGTACAATAAAAATAGATAGATCACTTATTATAAATTTACAGAACAATTCTAAAAACTTAGTTATAATTAAATCTATAGTAGTAATGGCTCATAGTTTAAATATTAAAGTTGTTGCAGAGGGAATTGAAACAGACAATGAATATAGTATTTTGAAAGAACTTGAATGTGATTATATTCAAGGATATTTAATTGGAAAACCAATGACTGCATCTGATTTTCAAGATAATTTTATCAAGTAAAATCCTTCGCCTAAAGCTGATCAGTGCAACTTCAGAGAGTGACTCTGCCTCACATGGAGGAGGAGTAAGGAATCATTACTTATATATTCGCGTAAAGGTATAAAATTCTAATATTTTTGCACTCCCCTAAACTCAAAGGGGGGTACACTTTTACGTAAAACTAATATTAACGCGCATTAGTATCACCATTCTATCAAAACACACGTTGAGACAGTTGTGTTGATAGAGAAGAAATTATAAATGGCAGCAATATAACTTACAACTCATTGCGTAAAAGTAAGATTTGAAAAAGAAAATATAGAAACAATGCCAGGGGACGGTGAGCTAATGCTTACCATCCTTTCTTCTGAGTAATATTACTATGCTGAGGAAGAAAGCAGAAGTGTAAGTGAAAACCTTAAGTGGTGGTATCGCAAGAAATTTGAAAAAGGTGAACTGCTTATAAACACTAAGCGCATCCTTGGTTATGACAAGGATGAATATGGAGATCTAATAATAAACCCTGAAGAAGCTACGATTGTTGAAAAGATATATAAAGAATACTTGGCAGGCAAAGGGTCATTTAAGATAGCTAAGCTTTTTAATTCAGAACTGAATATGAAATGGCAAAGGTGTATGCAGACGAAGGAATTTCAGGAACAAACACTAAAAAGAGAGAGCAGTTTAATAAAATGATCGAGGACTGTAAAGCTGGGAAAATAGATGTGATTATAACTAAATCCATATCAAGATTTGCTAGAAATACCTTGGACTACTTAAATTATGTAAGACTACTCAACGACCTTGGTATAGAGGTGATATTTGAAAAAGAAAATATAAGAACCCTGGATTCATAAGGAGAGGTTTTGCTAACAATTCTTAGCTCCTTAGCCCAAGATGAAAGTAGAAGTATTTCAGAGAACTCCACCTGGGGAATAAGGAGAAAATTTGAACAGGGGAAAGTAACAGTCAATTGTACAAAGTTTTTAGGCTATGAAAAGAATGAAGAAGGTAACCTCATCATAAATGAAAAGCAAGCCAAGATAGTGAGAAGGATTTATACAGATTACCTTGATGGAAAAGGTCCTAACAGGATAGCAAAGGAGCTTGAAGAAGATGAAGTTCTAAACTGGAATGGAAAAACAAAATGGTATGAAAGCAGCCTTAGAAGAATGCTAAGCAATGAAAAGTACAAAGGAGATGCCCTACTTCAAAAGACCTACACCGTAGATTTACTATCAAAGAAAAGGATAATAAATAATGGAGAGGTCCCACAGTACTATGTCGAGGAAAGCCATCCCGCAATAATAGATAAAGAAATGTGGGAGGCAGTGCAACTTGAACTGGAAAGAAGAAAAGATTTTGCTGAAAAATATAATATAAGTAAACTAGATTATGCAACAGCTGATAATCCATTTGCAGGTCGGGTTATCTGCGGACAATGTGGTAGACCATACGGACGAAAGGTATGGAACTCAACAGATGAAAGGCTAAGAAGGATAGTATGGAGGTGCAATAAGAAGTATGAAGTAAAAGGTGAAAAGGGATGCGCTAATAAACATATTGATGATAAGGTTCTATACCAAGCTTTTATAAGCAACTTTAACGCCATGATTGAAAACAAGGATTATTTTTTAGAAAAGTGGAAGTCAGAAGATAGAGATGTGTTGAAAAAGTATAAGGCGAAACAGTTTATAAAAATTATTGAAAATACTGAAATTTTACAAGAATTTAATCTGGATTTATATTATAAGCTAATTGAGAAGATGAGTGTATATCAAGATAATAAGATTATTGTTACATTACTTGATAGTAGTGAGATTGAATGTGAAATTGAATAGAAGATTTTAAAGAGTTTGTTTAGGTGATGAAGGGTCGGTTTAACTGGCTTTTTTAAGGATAAAAAAGAAAGGTTATGAAAGGCTTTTGTATTAAAGAGGTATTTAGAACATGTTGCAGTTTTATAATTAGGAATTGGGGAGGGTGTAAAATTTACCATATTTTCACCCCATATTTCCTAATCCTATTCATTAAGTGTGGTATGTATTCATTAAACATTTTTCGTTAAAAATTAAAACAACTCTAAATTATTTGCCCCCTTGAGCAATTTAATATAAGTATTCATAAATTCACAAGTAGCTTAGTTGTAGATTATCAAATTATACCAGCTAATATAGTCCCATTTTATCACAATAGAATAGTTGAATGTAAGAGTTAACCCTACTGCAAAGTGAAAATATATTTTCATTTTATAGTAGGGTTAAATATTGTAGGAGGTGTCATACCATGCAACAATTATTTACAATGGAAGTTATATTCAAGGAGTATATTAGATTAAACAAAGCAAATTCCTTCCCCAAAGCACCCTTTCGAAGATGCATAATCATAAATGCAACAAGTTAGTTCAGTTTAGGAAGAACGGCTTTTATGAAAGATATTTTTCAAGTAGTTGTTTTGATGGGAAAATTGTTATAAGGAGATATATTTGCCCTCTATGTGGTCATACAATTTCTGTTATGCCAAGCTTTTGTATGCCTAAATATATCAATGCTTTAGAGAATATTTTTGAATACATTTGTAGCGTATTTCATAGATATGGAACCATAAAGGAATGCCTTGAAGAACTGAATATGAATTCAGGTATGAATATATCAAGGCAACTTCTTTACCATTATAGGAAGAGATTTAAAGAGAATCTTACATTTATCCAAGCTGGAATACGGCGATTAAACCCTGAAGCTGAGATGCCAGATATACAACTAGAGTCAAATAAAAAAGCAAGGGAAGTTTTAGATATAGTGAAGAATTGGCCCTGGCAGATCAATTCATTTTCACAACAGTTCTTTGAAAAGAACACTAAAACATTCCTCACGAAACAATTCAATTTATTATAGCATTAATTAAGCTACTAAAAAAGATTTTATCACTAAATACCTTCCAACACTTTATTTTCCTAGGCTTAAGGGTAATTATGTATTAGCATTAAATAATAAGGATAAGCCTGCCGACAATTGGCTTCCTAGAATTAAAGGAGGTCTTTAAGATGCTTGATGAAAGCATAAGAAATGCTATTGCACTAAAAAAGTTTTCTCTAATAAGTCCAGTAATAAATGGACAAACCAAAAGTAATACAGCTTACTACATGGAGGCGACAGCCAATCCAATTGAAATGCCTCATTATGGAGCAAAAAACTATGCACCCAAAACGCTTGAGTCCTGGTATTGCATCTATATGAAAAATGGAATGGATGGATTAAAGCCCAGTGTGCGTGGCGATAAAGGTGGTTCTAGAAAGATTGACGATGAGATTCCCGAGAAGATTGTAACAATGAAGGTCCTTTATCCCAAGGCTCCTGACACCATAGTGTATGATTTATTAATAAAAGATGGAGCTTTCTCTTGTGACCGAGTTTCTATTTCAACTTTTTATAGATTCATAAATTCGCTAGCTAAAAAGGGCATTTTACAAGAGGAGGATTTAAAGGATAGCAAACGATTTTCTCACGTATATATAAATGAGCTTTGGCAAACAGACCTTATGTATGGTCCCTATATCACTGAAGGTAAGAAAAAACATGTAGCCTACCTATTAGCCTACATCGATGATTCTTCCAGACTAATAACCCATGCAGAGTTTTATTATGCTCAAAACTTCGAATCGTTAAGGCATTCCTTTAGAGAAGCCGTTCTAAAGAGAGGAATTCCCACCTTACTTTATACAGACAATGGTAAAATATATAGATCCCAGCAGTTTGCATATATGTGTGCGAGCCTAGGCTGCACCTTAATTCACACTAAACCATTTTCCCCAACTGAAAAAGGGAAAATAGAGAGGTTCTTTTCCACTGTAAGAAAGAGATTCTTATCTAAATATAATCCTAACAGTTTTAAAAGTCTTGATAATTTGAATGATGAATTTTCCAAGTGGCTTGAAGAAGATTATCATCGCAAGCCTCATAAAGGACTAAATGGAGTTACACCTCTTAATAAGTTCATTAGCATCATGCTTCTTATATTTTGAAGTATGATGCTTTTGCATTTTCTTAATCCTATTTTAATTTGAAGTTTCGCAATAACAGGTAGGTTATCAGGTGAGAAACTAGGTATCATTATGCAGATTTTAACCTTAAATAATTTGAGAATAATGTCCGATTTAATTTGAGAATCGACACCTTGGGTCATTCAATAAACTCTTGCTCCTGTAACAATAATCATTTGCTTCTTCTATTCTATCATCTATTATTAATCAAAAATAGAAAATCAAAATTGGAAAAGAGAATAAATTAAAAGCAAAACTTTATTATTTCTCAACAGATGGTTAAACAATAGGGCTGAAAATGCCCATAAACATAGGGTTTCCAGACATTGAGTTTTTCTCGCGGCTATTTTACCAGAGGTGCTCAAATCGGGAAACCCTAAATTTTATTGTTTGCGGTATCATATCAAATGCCCTGAAGGTGGTAGGGTTGAGTTGACAGATTAGATAACGTCAATTTTTATAAGGGGCGAGTAGTTAGGATAGATGTGGGAGTAGGTATGTGTCCCCCTGACTCCACCACCCATATGTCAAGCCCGCGACAAAAAAAATTTAAGCGCGGGCTTGAGATTTTATTTATATGAAACTGACTACTATTAATCAAAGCAGCCCTTGTATATCTACACGGCCAAAATCCGTTTTTACGGTCATAATCAATGGTTATGTTGTAATTTTTACATTCGTTTTATTATTTACCGTTCGTTATTTGTTGCGCCGCTAATGCTAAAAACATAAAATACGAAGAACCACCTCCCAGTACATATTCCACCTGTTGCCACAGATAAGGGAACACCAGCAGTTCGGGAAAGTCGGGGCGTATCAGTGCAGTACCTGAAATTACTCCGCCGGGAATATATGACCAGTCGGCGCGATTAAGTCCATAACCTACAGTTGCCGATTTGGCTCCGACTCCCGACGCAAAAGACATAGTATTGGAACCCGGATGACATCCCAAAATAAAGTTCAGCGCATTGAAAATCATTTCGGGATCGAAAATATCGGGATAAGCCTTATGCAGGAAATAGTACTCGTATCCCAGTTTCTGGATACCCCAACCAGCTCCCCATATATGGGGGCGATATGGTATCCCGTAAGGCGTTTCGGCGCTCTGCAGCGCAAACTGTTCTTTCAAAACCGGCAAAGCACCGCGAATGGATTTTGTGAAACAGGCGTCATTCATCGCTTTTTCGGCTCGTCCTATAAACCAACCCACCTTGTCAATAGAGCCTACTATAAATTCGGCTTCCGACAGCAAAAAGTCTTTATATTCTTGTTCCCCGGTAGTTAGGAGTAATTCTACGGCAGCATGTATTTTTGCTACTCTGGCGCTGCCGATCCCATCGGTAACTTTAAAAATCTCACAGGCGGCCTGTAATGCTTGAATACTTAATGTATTATTGAAATCTTTCAATGCGCGGGAAGCGGCGGCCAGATGAGCGGCGGTTGTCAATTCCCGCGGTGGATTATTTTCGGTAAACACCCAGCGATCGTCAGCACTTCCTTTGATGCCGTCTGTAATGTTCGCGCTGTCGCCAAGGAGTACATATTGCCGCAGGTCGTTTTCCATAATACCCCGATAAAGCCGTCCTAATGCGCGATAACCACCCACTACGGACAAGACGCCGTGCTCTATCTGCTGTAGGATGTCGTTTTTGCCGTCAGGCTGGTGGATTTCCGTTATTCGTGAGTCTTGGTCGATGGTAGTCACATCGTAGTTGACATTAAAGGCTTCATACGCCAAGGTTAGGATATAGAATTCACCAGCCTGTGACTCTACACGAAGGTCAAAATCTCCGGCATCGTGCCAACCGCCAATATTCAGCCCGGTCACGACGTCACCCGGTTTGTATTTGGTCAGTGTGGAAGGCCCTTGTTTATATCCGTCAAAGTGATTATAATTTACCGGAGCCATCCGAGCGTCGTCATCATGACAAAGGCCATGCCATACGCGGTATTTTTCATTTACCCGCATATGACACATCTGTACGGGAAGGAAATACTCTAGCACCGGCTGCCAGACGCCCCGATCGTAAACATCGCCGGCGATACGGAAAATGGATGACTCCCACGAACCGTAATGAACTTTGTATAGACCTTCGTCCTTTATGTCCGTAAAATTGAATTTTAAGTAGTTATAGCGGAGGAATTGACCCCATTCCTGTCCTTCAGCCGAGAAAACCTGTTTTTCGCCTGTCTCTGTTATTTTGAAAAGGACTGGTTTTTCCCGTTTGCTTTCCCGTTTGTCAAGTTCAATGATTGCCGTTTTCGTTTGATTGGGATGGTATCCTACCTGCGACGTTTGAACGACTGTTGGATATATCCAGTTTTCTACGACATTTGGTGTGATAACCCATTGAATAGCATTTTCAGTCGCACCGGCAGGTACTTCGCTGCTGATCACAAACCAACCGTTGTTGTGGTTCATGCGTCCGTCGTACAACTTAAGCTCCGCCCCTTTGCTTTCAATGGTAAAGCGGTTGTAAGGGTCGTCGGGCCGCACTGTAAAACGCTTGCCAACGGAATACGGTTCGGCGATGATGTCATCGGCAATAATCGGATTGTATCCCTTGCTGTCACCGGACAGACGATTTATATCAGCTTTTGCATCGGGTTGACTAAAATTTCCGGTATGCAAATAATTAGACGGCAGCGACAGGATAGGGCCGTTGGGTTGTTCAGGAAAGATTCCCTGTCTGTTATCCATCATCCAAGGCTTTCCGAACAGCGCGCCGGGAAACAGTTCCAGATTAAAGCATATTTTGCCGACAAACCTGTCCGGTATCGGTCTATCCAAATCTACAGTAACTTTAACCGACGTGCCTTCGCCTTTGACAATAACCTTGTAATCGAACTGGAAATCCGGGTAGATCATCGGATTAAAACCGTTTAAGTGCCTCGATGAGTCCGGAAAACTCAGCGTAGTTGTGATCGTATTCGCCGCATCATCCAGTTCGCGGTTACCCTGCTTCGGCACCGGCTGCCATTGCCCGGGCGTCTGTTCAAAACGTATATCGCCGTTTGTAGCGACGCGATTGCCGTGCATGATGATACTTACGCCGGATTGATGTCCTTCAGGATAAATATCGTCGAAGGCCATCACATCCACGCCTATGTTTTGAAAATAGCCGGATGCGTTATTTAACTTGAATCCCTGCTCCTGACAGGGGGTGAAACCAATTGTTTTTTCCATATTTCCTCTAAACTCCTATTCTATTATTTAGTTTATTTATATACTACATAAGAAATAGAATATAGTCAACATTGGGGACAGGTTCCTTGCCCCGGTATTAATTGCCCTGATTTTAATTTGCCAACACCCTTTTTCCCATGTAAAAAAACACCGGAAGCCCTTGAATTTATAGCTTTACAGACGCTTTTGTGGTGTAATTAGATATACTCAAAAAGGGAGGGGGAACTACTTTAAAGAACTATCTTTCATCAGATTTTACAAATCAATTACATATTAAAATTGATGATCTCACTGCACTTACAATGCAGTTGAATAGACAACTTGCAATTCAAACAGAAACCAATTCAAAACTAAATGAGACCGTAAAAGCCTTATCTGAAGAAAATGCTCAGTTAAAGGAACGCCTTAATAAAAATAGTAAGAATAGTACCAAACCACCTTCCAGTGATGGATTTAATAAATCAAATTCTAAAAGTCTTCGTAAACCATCTGGTAAAAATCAGGGTGCACAGGATGGTCATGAGTGAAATGGATTTTCTATTACACAGACTCCAAATGAAATCATACAGCTTCTTCCTGCAGAATGTATCGGATGCTCTAATGCCGGGGGATGTACCTCCTGTGGCATAAAGGTTTAGGAACTAAACATTCTTATTGATGAGGACGCATACCAAATATTAAAAGTAGATAATGAAATGCTATTAAATGAATTGGCTGTTTCATGCATTGGGGAGGAGTCACTTATATATAATTTCTCTGATGATTTTAAAAAGAATATTATTAATGATTGATATAATCTGAAAAGGTTGTACCATACCCAAACATGTAAATACTCCCAAATGATGTATCTAGACTATCGGAGATTATATAACTAAATTTACGGTCCTATCATAAAAGCACTAATTGTAGTATCATGTCACAATATAGTGTAATATAAGATGACTGATAAAATATATATCAAATTTATTAGCCTTATCTCATTTATGGTTTGTTTTATTTACTAGGGATCACGTATCAAGTAATACTTTATAAATAGCATCCCAAAAGTAAATCCTATTGAAGACAGTTTTTTATGAGTTAGAACGCAATAAATAATAAAAAAAAATATACAACAGTATTTGAGGATAGGTTGTGCAAAAAAAGTTTTGGAAGACCAAATTGTAGAGCGTTAAAGCAAATACTAAGACGGGGCGATATAGTAATTATAAAAGAATCTAAAAGGTTAAGGCGTAATTATAGAGAGATACAAAAAAACTAAAAGGTATTAAATGAAAGGCATTAAATTTTTAATATTGGATGTTCTGATTCTACAGGAAATAAAAGACAAGCACTCAGATACTGTATTACAAGACTGGACTTTATAGCATAAAAGAAATGCGGGAAAATAGCCAGCTTTTAAAAGTTAATCAGTCAGTATTTTATTAAAATAGTAAAGTAGGGTTTAATATGACAGTTTCAAGTACTCTTAAAACAAGCTTTCGGTTCATAACCCATAATTTATATTTTGTAACATCTTAAAGGAATAATAGCACATAATTATAGTATTTTAACTTGTAACGTAAGGGTGATATTAAATGATGAAAATAAAGGAAAAGCTAAAGAAGTTACTTCGAATTTTAGGCCCAGGTTTTATATCAGGAGCATCAGATGATGACCCTTCTGGCATTGCAACATACTCTCAGACTGGAGCAAAGTTTGGTTTCGGTCAGTTCTGGGTTGCTCTGTTTTCATTCCCTTTTATGGTGGTTATTCAGGAGATGTGTGGTCGAATTGGTATGGTTAGTGCCAAAGGACTCTCCGGTGTAATAAAAGAGCATTACTCAAAAAAATATTATACATTGCAGTAACATTACTGGCAATTGCAAACGTGATTAATATTGGAGCAGACCTAGGAGCTATGGCCTCTGCTGGTCAACTTATCATTGGAATACCATTTATTTTTTGGCTGGTATGTATAACCTTATTAATAGTCTTTTTAGAAATATTTCTTTCATATGAGGTCTATGCCAAGTTTTTAAAATATATAGCATTGACGTTATTCGCTTATATCATAACCGCTTTCATAATAAAAGAAGATTGGGGCAAAATTTTATATGCAACACTCGTACCGAGTTTCTCTGTAAGCAAGGACTATCTTCTAAATATTGTGGCCATACTCAGAACAACTATTTCGCCTTATTTGTTCTTCTGGCAGACTAATCAGGAAGTTGAGGAGGGACATAAAAAGAATAAATTAGGTTTAAAAGCTGTAGGTACAGCTAAAGGCATTCCGGATATAAAAAAAGCAGGCGTACGTAATATGAAACTTGATACCATCGTAGGTATGCTCTTTTCTAATATTGTTATGTTCTTCATTATTGTAACCACTGCGTCTACACTCCGAACTCATGGTATAACCCATATAGATACTGCCACTCAGGCAGCGCAGGCATTAAAGCCACTTGCGGGGAATTTTGCATTTTTGTTATTTGCTATTGGGATAATAGGGACAGGACTACTTGCAGCACCTGTTTTAGCCGGTGCCTCTGCGTATGCCATATCCGAAGTTTTTAACTGGAAAGAGGGGCTAAATAAAAAGTTTAAAAGGGCGCCTGGGTTTTATGGAGTAATTATAATAGCTGTGGTAATTGGGATTAGCATGAACTTTCTTCCGATTAAACCTTTTAAGATGTTATATTATACTGCTATTATTAATGGTATAGCTGCTCCACCAATAATGGTTTTATTAATGTTAATAACAAACAATAAAAAAGTCATGGGTAAGTATTCAAATAATGCTTTTTCCAATATTATGGGGTGGATAATAACAATTATTATGGCAATTGCTTCTATTGCACTTTTGGTTAGCCTCTTTTTTTAGGGTTTCTGTGTAAGTATATTAAGTCCCTCGATCAATAACCTTTATAGAGATTTTAGACTATTCAATGGCAATAATATTATAGGGCAAGGTAGCAGTTTGAATAACCATGCAAAAGTTTATTGTAGGATATGCGAAATGAAAAAAAGTTACAAAAGTAGTAGATGTTTCTAAGGTAAGAAAATCTATAGCTGATAATATAAAAATAGAATTTCTAAATTGCATTCATCAGGTTATATTTGAATTAGTAGTTTAAATTCATACAGAAGAAAATATTTTACAGATTAATTACAAGTGGAAAAGGGTGCTTTAAGCGCCTTTGATGAACAGATAATTGGAAGTATCAAGAAAAAAATGCAGGCTACAGAAATGTATAAAAAGGTTGATCAAAAATCTTATATTAAATAAATACCGTGATGTGAATAATTAGAGAGGGCTATATAATTTGGAAATAATTA
>DATCIH010000191.1:0-4196 GCA_036507955.1 Clostridiaceae bacterium
GTACCGCAAAAATAGAAGGCTATGACATTAATAAGGAAGCCTATAAGGTAAGAGGTAAGATAGGCATACTTTTTGGTGGTGAAGTAGGATTATATGACAGGCTTACTGCAAGAGAAAATATAAGATATTTTGCTGAGTTAAATGGTATGTCTAAAGAGGAAATAAGTACAAGCATAGATTATCTAGTAAAAATATTAGAAATGGAAGAGTATGTAGATAGAAGAGTTGGAAAATTTTCAAGAGGAATGAAGCAGAAGGTAGCGATAGCAAGATCAATAGTTCACAACCCAACAGTAATGCTCTTTGATGAGCCTACAGCAGGACTGGATGTTACAGCAGCCAGAATTGTACAAGACTTCATAATAAAGTGTAAGGAAAAAAATAATTCAATAATATTTTCTAGCCATAGCATGCAGGAAGTTGAAAGAATCTGTGATAGACTTGTAATAATTCATAAAGGAAAGATACTGGAAGAAGGAACAGTTGATTATTTAAAAGATAAGTACCA
This sequence comes from Clostridiaceae bacterium, assembly GCA_036507955.1. Classification (GTDB taxonomy): domain Bacteria; phylum Bacillota; class Clostridia; order Clostridiales; family Clostridiaceae; genus DATCIH01. The sequence continues at coordinate 509 of DATCIH010000191.1, forward strand.
AAGTTCTGACATGGAAGAAATATTTATGAAGCTGGTAGGTGATAAAATTGAAAAATAATATTACATTAATTGTATTTCTTAAAGAGCTTAAGGATATGTTCAGAGATAAGAAAACTATCCTTATTGGTGTGCTTATACCAATTATAATATTTCCTTTAATGTTTTTTGTAATAGGTAAAAGTATGCAAACTAATAATAATAAAGTTGAAAATAATCTAAAGATTTCCCTTGTAGATAATTCTAATAGTAGCTTTGGTAGCTATCTAAGGAAACAGAAAAATCTAAAGATAGTAGATTCTAAAAATCCTGATCAGGATTTAAAGGATGGTAAGATTTTCCTTAGCATTGAGATACCAGATAATTTTGATGATAATATAACTAAGGAAATAAGTGCAAGTATTAATTTAGAATATGATAATTCCAGTCAACAATCAAGCACAGCAGAAGGAATAGTAAGTAGTTATTTAGACAGCTTTTCTAAGGAGATAGTAACAAACAGGCTTTCAAAAAGAAGCATTGATACCTCACTTCTAACCCCAACAGTATTAAAGCTTAAGACAGTGGAGAAGGTAGATAATGGTATAGGGAAAATGTTGTTATCCATCATGCTACCTTTGTTACTTATTGTTTACAGTGTATCTGGACCTCTCCCAGCTGCTACAGATCTAGGGGCAGGAGAAAAAGAAAGAGGAACTCTAGAACCTTTATTAACCACACAAGCAGGAAGAATGTCTTTACTTTGGGGAAAATTTTTGGCAATTACCACTTTAGGATTAATTAGTACCATAGCATCTATGATAGGTATGTATATTGCCATAACCCAAAAGGGAGGTTTGTTTTCTTCAACTACAGGTGGTGCAGGGTTTTCCATAGGGGGAACCACAATTATTATGATTGGTATAGTTACAATATTATTTACTATGGCTTTTGGCGCTTTAGAGCTTGCAATCAGTATATTTGCTAGATCCTTTAAAGAGGCACAAACCTATCTTTCTCCACTAATAATAATTGCCATTATACCAGCTTATGGAACTTATATGTTAGATGCAAAAAACATTGATGCATTTTACTTTAGTATCCCAATAGCGAATGGAGTTTGTCTAATAAAGGAGTTTATTTCAGGCATTTATAATTACTATCATATGGCTATTACTTTTGGTTGGCTATTAGCTTATATTGTAATTTCTATTATGCTTGCAACCTATATGTTTAATAGGGAAGAAGTTATTTTTCGAACCTAAGGAGTGAGAAGATGAAAATAAAAATATTAAAGCCATTAGGCATTATCTTGATAGTAATCGGTTTGGGCATAATATCCTATGCTATATATGCAAGGGTTTCAACACAAATGAAACAAAAGGAAATGATTGATGACTTCCAGAAGACGCTTCAACAAGGTGAGATAATAGATCAGGCAGGTGGGGGGGAATTAGCCACTCCAGATGTAGATAGTAGTCCAAACCAGGCGGCCCCTAAGGATACTAAAGGCGGGACTATTGGCATTATGACTATACCTAAAATAGATTTGAAGGTAGCTATAAGTGAGGGCTCAGATTTAGCAACCTTGAAGTATGCAGTTGGGCATTTCGAAGGAACAGCTATGCCTGGGGAAACGGGAAACAGCTCTTTTGCTGGACATAGAAGTTATACCTACAGTGAATATTTTAATAGATTAGATGAATTAACTAATGGAGACTCAATAATTGTACAGACAAAAAAAGGTATATTCACATATATAGTTTATAAAAAGCTTGTGGTAGAGCCTTCGGAGGTATCTGTATTAGATGCTACAGCAGATGCAGAAATAACTTTAGTTACCTGCACTCCTATCAGAGTTGCAACCCATAGATTAATAATAAAAGGTAAGCTAAAAAAGTAATATTTTAAAACACCCTTATTAAGTAAAGCATATAACATAGAACCATTGTAACTTCTATTTGGAGGGAATTTATGAATGATCTAAAAATATGCTTTATTTTTATTGGGGAAGAAGAAATTGCACTAGGACATTTTATAAGAATGATTTAATATTTCACGAGAAGTAGAATATAGAAAACTATAAATTATTGCTACCATTTACAAATGATGAAAAGAGAATATTTGATTTTACACTATTAATTAATGAAAGAAAAAGATTTAAAGAATTACAAAACCCTTTATTATTCAATACAGTTAAAGCATCACATAGTACAATCTAATGGATACATGAACAAGATATTTGTCCAGACTGGCTTTATGAGGACTCTATTTCAGAGAAACATTAGCAAACAGCAAGCTCGAGGCAAAAGACTGCCGGCGGTTGTGAATAACTGTGAACAAAACTGAAATTATATAAAATACGAAAGTTAATTAAGTAAACTGCTGAAATATATTTTGGTGGTTTTTTTCGTTAATGGTGCATTTAGTGACATGTTTTACAGCTAAAGAGTAGTGAAAAAGAAAATATGATATGTTATAATAAAATTAATGAGTAAATTATAGAACTAGAAGGAAGTGAATAAATATGCCAAAGAAACATGATTTTGATGCAGCGTGGAAATCAATTCTAGAAGCTTTTGAAGTTGAAATAGTAGAATTGCTTTTTCCAGAGATATTTAATAAGATAGATTGGGAGCTGAAAACAGAATCATTAGATAATGAATTGCGAGAAATACAAAAAGATATATTTGATAAAGATAGTAGTGAAAAAGTAATATCTGATAAAATAATAAAGGTATTATTAAAAGATAAAGGAAGCAAAATATTATTCATTCATGTGGAAGTACAAAGTTATAGTAGCGGATCAGAAATTTTTGGAGAAAGGATGTTTAGATATTTTTATAGAATATGGGATAAGTTTAGATATAAATATAAAGACAAATCAGAAATAGTGGCTGCTGCAATATATACATATAAAGGTGACCGTGGAAAAGATAAAAGCTATGTATATAAATTACCAGAGATACAAAATGATATACTAACATATAATTTTAAGACTATTGATGTAGAAAAAATAGAGCTTGAAAAAATAAGTGAAGATAATCCGTTGAAACTAGTTTTTAAAATGGCAAAAAGTTTATTAGAAATAAATATAAGAGATGAAGATATATATGAGGCTAAAATAGAGCTTGCGAAAGAATTATTAGATTATGATAAAGTCAAAAATAATGATCAGATAAAAGCATTAGTAGATTTTCTAGAATACTTATTTTTAATCCAAAATCCGGAAATAGAAAAGAGATATGAAGAATATAAAAATGCAAATGGAGGTGTATTTAAAATGAGTATAGATGAAATAAGAAAAATACATTACAAAAATGAAGCTAAAGAAGAAGAAAGAAAAGAATTAATATTAAAACAATATGGTAAAGGGCTATCTATAGAATATATTGCAGAGATAAACGACTTTGAAGTTGAATATGTAAAAGAAGTGATAGCAACCCAATAGAGCAAGATGTCCATTCGGTCCGCAAGGAACGCTTCGGCAGGCTGTGCGAAAACTAATTTCCTTGCAGGATTTAGAAAAGGAAGATGCAGAAATAACTTTAGTAACGTGCACTCCTATCAGAGTTCCAACTCATAGATTAATAATAAAAGGTAAGTTAAAAAAGTAATATTTTATAACACCCTTATTGAATAAAGCATATAATATAGAACCATTGTAACTTCTATTTGGAGGGAATTTATGAATGATCTAAAAATATGCTTT
>DATCIH010000192.1:0-33166 GCA_036507955.1 Clostridiaceae bacterium
GCACCTTAAGGTAGTTTGAAATCTCCACCTGCATGGCGATTTCGGTGGGCCCACCACCATCATTTGTATAGCATAGCTATATCTCTTTAAGCAACCCTTCGGGTTGTTTGGACACGCCTTCGTGGCGCACAATCATCTCAATATTTTGTATTGAGGTAATCCCTTCAAAAACGCTTACTCCTTGCACACTAGCATCTTGGAACCCATAAGAAGAAACAGATATATTATACCTTCCATAAGGTATTGCGCATACTTGCGGATCTAGAGATAAATCTTGTGGTGGGGCATCTACCTCTATTATTTCACTTCTTCCAACCAAATCAAAGGCATCATCATTTTCATAAACTACCACACAAGTTTCGAAAGTCGTAATCGTAAGCTTCCTTATTGGTATAGGTATAGCGTCCATAACCTTAAATAGCATTACTAATATAGATCCTTTTCCCCATCTAATTACCTCACAAATTATTCCTTATAATAATTTATTCAGATCATTTATAAATGTGAAGGCTTTTATTAATTTGGGAAATTGTATTTAAGATTTCTAAACTGTTACACACCAAATAAATCAAAAATGTCCTTATCTTCAAGTACACGATCACTCTTTTTATCTGAGTTCTCAAGCAAGCTTTTCATCTTCTCCTCAATTGTTTTCTTTAATAATACTCCGAAATCAATATCCCGCAGTTTAAAAAACAATGTAGGATCTTCATCAAACCTTGCTCCAATGCTATACAATACAGCAGTAACATGCTTACACATCTCTGCCCAATCATAACAGCTGCAGCTAAATTTTATTTCCTTTTTGGTCGGAAATAATCCTTTACCACTCAAGGTAAAAATCTCTTCTAATTCTTTAGGAAATTTACCCTCCAAAAGTTCAGCTAAGCTATCAATTTTGTGATTGCATAATTTAAGAATACCTTCGAATTTTTCCTTTGATAAGGGCATAATGCTAATCTCTATTTTGTAGGGTGTTTTACCACTACCTTGCACAAGAGCTTTTACAACTCCTGTTTCAATCTTTAGATCAAGGACGGCACCATTTCTAACATAACTACGTCCCCGGGATATTCTATTAGAGTAATCCGCATAAATCTCAAGATTCTTATTCCAAGCTTTCCCCCACCAAGTACTCGCTATGTTTTTACCTTCAATAACAACTGGTGCTAAATCAGGATTTTTCTTTCTTAGCTTTTCAATTTGTCTTTTAGCTTTTTCTTTCTTTTCTGAAGCAGATACATATTCTGTGTAATACATAATTATCTTTCACCTACCTACACTAATGTAAATAATTCTAATAGTTGCTTGTTATCAAGTTCCGTTATCCAATTTTCACCTGAGGATGCTATTATGTCACCTGCGAGTTTGCTTTTTTCTTCAAGCATCATATCAATTTTTTCTTCAATAGTGCCAGAGGTTATAAACTTGTGTACCATAACATTTTTCAACTGGCCTATACGAAAAGCACGATCCGTTGCTTGATTTTCAACAGCAGGATTCCACCATCGATCAAAATGTATAACATGATTTGCAGCAGTTAAATTAAGCCCAACACCACCTGCTTTTAAGGAAAGCACCATAAAAGGAACATATTCCTCACCACAAAATTTATCTACCAGTTCCGGACGCTTTTTAACTGGTATTCCGCCATGCAGAATAAGACCCTTCCGTTTAAATATAGTTTCAAGAAAATCTGCAATTGGTTGTGTCATCTCTCTAAACTGTGTAAACACCAGCACTCTCTCTCTTTTTTCATATATAGTTTCACATATATCAAATAATCTTTGGAATTTTCCGCTATACTCATGGCTGAAGGTAGTTTGCCCTAAAAATTGATCAGGGTGATTGCATATTTGCTTAAACTTCATAATGCTTGCCAAAACTAAGCCCTTACGCCCAATGCCTTCAGCTGTTTCTAATTTAAGTTTCAATTCCTTAACAAGTCCATTATATAAAACAACTTGTTTTTTTGTAAGGGTGGCATATGCTTTCATTTCTATTTTTTCTGGTAGATCCGAAATAACTGTTTTGTCCGTTTTTAATCTACGCAAAATAAATGGATTTACTACGCTTCGAAGCTTTGAATAGTCTGCATTATCATCTTTTAGCCCTTTAATAAACCCTTTGAATTCCTTTGCACTGCCGAGTAAACCAGCATTCAAGAAGTCAAATAAAGACCACAAATCGGATAAGCTATTTTCAATTGGTGTGCCTGTCATTGCTATTTTAGCGCTTGCCTTTAGCTGTTTTATCGCTTTTGTTTGCTTAGTTCCAGGATTTTTTATAGCTTGTGCTTCATCTAATATAACTAAATCCCATTTCACAGTCTTTAATTCCTCGAGTCTAACTGCCATCCCATAGGTGGTTATATATAAATTGGTATCATCGATCTTTTGCAAATCAAGCTTCTCCTTGTTACTATATATCATCTTATATTTTAGCCTTGGAGCGAATTTTTCTATTTCTTTTTGCCAATTACCCATTAAAGAGGCCGGAATTATTAGTAGTGCTCTTCCACTGGTATTGACTCTAAGGTGCTCAAGTAGTGCAATAACTTGAACAGTTTTTCCAAGTCCCATATCATCAGCAAGACAAGCCCCGAAGCCTAGATTTTTCATATAATTTAGCCAGTCAAAGCCTTTTTGTTGGTAAGCACGAAGGGTTGCTTTAAAGTCAGGGCTTATTTCTATATTGTGAATTAGTGATGGGTTCTTAAGCTTTGAAGTAACACTACTTAGCCAATCCCCATTGGATACCTGAAGGTCAACTTTCTCCCCCATAATGCCCAAGAACTCCTCAGCATTTAATTGCATATGCATTGCCTCTGCAATGGTGTATTCACCACTTTCACTTAGTTCCTTTGCCTTTTCATATGCTTCTAAGGTTGATTGTAGCTTTACCTGATCCACCTCTACCCACTTGCCCTTAATCAAAGATAACCCACTCGTTTGTGCTAGAAGTTTCCTTACCTCTTCCTCAGTAATTTTATCCTCTCCAAAAAACATCTCTGCATCAAAATTAAGCAGTGCCTCAAGTCCTACTTTGGAGGGCTCCGTATCCCCCACCTTAACTGAAAGCCTTAAGGCATTGCTCCTTTTCTTCCACCAATCTGGAATACGACAAAGAATACCGCACTCCTCATATAGTATTATCTCTTTAAGAAAAGTATATGCCTCTTTACTTGTGAATTTTAGGGGACTAAATAGTTCCCCGCTTTCAACAAACCCAGATATAAAATCACTTTTTTGAGCTGCCTTACTTACAGTTGAAAGCAATTTTAGTAGCATATCATTTTGGTTTTTATATTCAAGGAGTGCATTTTTTAAGGGTGTATGGGTTGCCTTTTTATCTCCCAACTTTCCGGTACTATAGGTCGCTAAAAATGCGAAGGGATACTCCTCTGACTTATTTTCAACTAAATGGAAAAACACTCTTCCAACAAGATTTATCTTGGAGTTATGCTCTACCATAAAATCTGCAACTGTTCCTTGATAACTCCTAATTTCCTTTGCAAAAACCTCTGTTAGGCTTTGATAAATTCCTTCAATCCAGTTAACATTTATAAATTCAAGTCCAACGACAAAGGGAACACTATGTAAAACATACAATATTTCATCATTTGTCGGTGTCAGAACTGTATTATCACGAGTAAATTCTATATCTCCTGTTTTTGATAAGCTATTTATGAATTGTTTAGCTATGTTATGTAAAAAAACTATTGATGGGGACAACTCTTTTGCATATTCCATAAAACCAAAATAGAACAGCATTTTACTATGATTATTTAGATAGCTTTCGTATAGCTCCTCTTCAAAGGTTTTATCTTCATCAGCGGATGTCTTGCTTTGGATTATATTAAAATCAAGGTTAAACCCTTGTTCTAAAAAGTAAGCTATTAGCTCTTTGCTATTTACATTAGTCTCCATATTGCCTCCGTATATTAGGTATTTCAATTTATCTTAGTAATGCTATCTTATCATGATTTCGAGAAAAATAATAATCCTTCTATTAAAAAGCATTTAAGTTTTAATTCACCTTGTGCTCTTACAACATATTAACACTGCATTTATTTTAATTCTTCAGTAAATATTTATTGTATAATATAACTATTTACAATATGAAAGGAGATTATTAGTGTGAATCAATATAGAGACAAATTAAAGCTTCTAATTCTAGGAGGCACAGGCTTTCTAAGCGGGACCTTAGCAAAAAAAGCTATATTAGAAGGTTACGAGGTTTGGACTTTATCAAGAGGAATTAATAATGTTTCAAAGGATGGACGAAAGCTCTTGATTGCAGATAGACATGATAAGGACACCTTTAAAAAGGTAATTCTAGCTGCAAATACACGGTGGGATGCAATCATTGATTGTATAGGCATGGTTCCTGAAGACGCAAGGCAAGATATAGAGGTCTTGAGCGGTCTTACAAAACATATTATTTTTATTTCCTCAGATTCCGTTTATTCACCCTTAAACAGAAAATATCCTCAAAATGAAGAGAGTGGCCATTACTTAACTGAGGGCTATGGTGGAAATAAACATCTTTGCGAAATAGAATTTTTAAATAGTCATATGGGGCAAACCGTCTGGACGATTCTCCGTCCAGGTCACATATATGGACCTGGTTCTAAACTTGGATGCTTTCCAACCCATGTACGTGATATAGACCTTATTACCAAAATTCGGGAAGGGACAACTATTTCTCTTGTAGGTGGAGGTCATTTTCTTCAACAACCAATATTTGCACCAGATCTTTGTGCTTTGATGTTGAGCTTTCTTGGAAATAATAAAACCTATAACCAAATATTCTGTGTAGGAGGCCCTGAGCTTATAGAATCGAAAAAATATTATGAGCTTATCGGAGATATATTAGATACAAAATTAGTTTTTAGTGAACTACCTGTAGCCACCTTTTATGCTGAACATCCAGATAGCGCCTCCTTCTTGTGCCATAGGATATATGATTTATCAAAACTGAAAAATAGTGGAGGAGTGCTGCCTTCAACTTGTATGAAAGAAGGTTTGAGACTTCATGTGGAAAGTTTATTGTAAATTACTATTCCTATATTAATAAATGGTCAAGTGCTTTGCAGTTAACCATTGCGTGTTCGGTATATGCTCCTATAACGGATACAGATAACTTTAAAAAGTATCCAATTTTTATGGCTGACTAATAAAACATCCTTTTTATTAGTCAGCCATAATTATTTAAACAATATCTTGAAACCGATTAGATTATTTTGCTCAATCTATCTTTTAAATCTATTTCTCTGTCAATTAAGTAGCCTTCCTCTTCAGAGGTGTTTCCCCATTGAATAATATCTTGGAGTTCATCCTTAGTTAATTCTACCGATATTTTATCAATAACCTTTAGCCCTTCCTCATAGAACCCGTTGTACATTTTCAACCCATTTGTTTCCCCTTTTAGACCTAAAGAATATATAGGTTTCCCATCCATATCTTTCTTATGCCCCACTATATAAAGTCTAACTCCATGGTTCTTTTTATCAATTTCTAACCCAATATCTTGTATCTCCACAAACGTGCCCATTGGTATATTATATTTATCCAAAAATATCACATCCTTATGCTTTATAATTCCCTACATAATTCAAATATCCTTTATTCTCATACCATAAAAGATTAATCATGATATAATACATCTGAATGCAAATATGCTATACAGCTACGGCTTATAGTTGCTTTATTCAAAAACGTAATATAAAAGGAGCTTACTTAGATGAATCGAACTATAATGCAGTTTTTTGAATGGAATTTATCCTCAGACGGAATACACTGGAACTTTTTGAAAGAACAAAGTAGTGCCTTAAGTGCTGCAGGTATAAATACACTTTGGCTTCCTCCCGCTTATAAAGGTGGAGGTGGAAATAAGGATGCTGGTTATGGTGTTTACGACTTATATGATCTTGGTGAATTTGATCAAAAGGCAAGTGTGCGAACTAAATATGGTACAAAAGATGAATATATAGAAGCAATAGCCGAAGCTCACAAAAATAACATTCAGGTCTTAGCGGATGTTGTACTTAATCACAAGGCAGGGGCAGATGATACTGAATGGGTAAAGGTAGTTAAAGTGGATCCCTTAGATCGAAATAATAGAATATCTGAAGAATATGATATAAAAGCATGGACTAAGTTCACCTTCCCTGGAAGAAATAATAAGTACTCTGACTTTAAATGGAACTGGGAACATTTTGATGGGGTTGATTGGGATGAAAATAAAAAAGAAAGTGCTATATTTGAATTTACTGGGCTGGGTAAGAGTTGGGATCAAGGAGTAGATGTAGAAAATGGGAACTATGCTTATCTTATGTTTACCGATATAGATAGTAGTTTACCCATAGTTTATGAAGAACTCTTAAAGTGGGGCTTATGGTACAGTAAAATAGCAGATCTTGATGGATTTAGATTAGATGCAGTAAAACATATGGAATTTGAATTCTTTAAAAAGTGGATAAATGATATAAGAACTATTACAAAGAAAGAGCTTTTTACTGTAGGAGAATATTGGCATGCTGATGTGAATATTTTAAAAAAATATGTGGAGAACACTTGCCATACATTTAATATATTTGATGTGCCCCTTCATTACAACTTTGTTTTAGCTGCTAATGAAAAAGAGAACTACGATTTAAGAAATTTAGCGTCAAATACCTTAATAAGTTGTTATCCTGAAAATTCAATAACTTTTGTGGACAACCACGACACACAACCAAGTCAGTCCTTAGAATCTTGGGTTGATAATTCCTTTAAGCTACAGGCATATGCTTTTATATTAACAAGACAAGAAGGAGTACCTTGTGTTTTCTTTGGAGATTATTATGGCCTAGCAAGTAGTGATATAGTTCCACTAAAAGATCAACTAGACAAATTATTAAAAGCTAGACAAGATTTTGCTTATGGGTGGCAGCATGATTATTTCGACAATCCACACATTGTGGGATGGACAAGAGAAAATGGACTAGCTACCTTAATTTCTAATGCAAAGGACAGGGGTTCTAAAAAGATGTTTGTTGGAGAAAAACTTTCTGGTAAGACCTTTGCAGATATTACTGGTAATGTTTCCGAAGAAATAAAAATTACTGAGGATGGCAACGGTGATTTCACTGTTAACGGGAACTCTTACTCAGTTTGGTGTATAAAATAAAAAATAATTTTCATATATTTATTTGCACATCATTTTTTATTTTCGGGGTAAAATAACTGCACTATTACTTTATTCGACACATAATTGCAACATTATATGTTTTATACAATAAATGTGTTATAATTTAATAATAACAAAGTAAATAAAGGAGGCTTTTTACATGCGTATTGGTTTTATTATTTCTTTAATTTTCGCTATTATAGTAGCTTTATTCGGTATTCAAAATGCTGAAATAATATCAGTTAATTTCTTCTCTACCAAAGTTGATATTTCTTTGGCTCTTATAATCTTTGTATCCGCAATTTCTGGTGCTATAATAGTCACTTTATTAGGATTACAAAAGGAATTCTCCTTAAGTCGTGGTAATAAGCGATTAGCAAAAAAATCTGATAAATTTGAAGCTGAAATTGAAAACTTTAAAAATGAAAATATGGCTTTAACTGTTGAAAACGAAACTTTTAAGAGCCAAATAGCAACTTTAGCAACTAACAATGAAACATTCAATGATGAAATAAAAGCGTTAAAAATAGAAATTATTAGGCTTGATCCTATCGTTAAAAGTGAACCGATCCTTTAACCTAAGTACAAAAGCGTTTAACCTTATAATAACAAAAGGAGCATCAGTTGCTATTTTTATAGCCAAAGATGCTCCTTTAAATATGTTTTCAGATTATTAAGGTAATTTTTTAATCACATTAATAATCTGATCAAGTGCAGAATCTAAGCTAGTTAAATCCTTCTCATCTAAAAAATCAATTCTGGTATTAATCATTTCAACCATTTCATTTTTACGATAAGTCTATAAGTTCGATTAAGCATTAAGGGGATGTTATTATGCAGCAAGGATTTACCCCAGGAAGAGGTAGAATGAGATTTTCAGATGAAAAAATAAAAATGCCTAAGATTACCAAGGAAATGGTATCTAGAATATTAGGGTATTTTCATCCCTATTGGAAGCAAATGTTACTTGCTTTAATCTCAATTATAATAACTTCAATTTTAGGGATTATACCATCAATTTTGATCAAAAACATTGTAGATAAAGCATTACCCCAAAAGGATTTAAGGCTTTTAAGCATATTTATTTTAATTTCAATAGGAGCAACTATAATTCTTTCCCTTTTACAGGTAGGGCAATCCTACCTAAATACATGGATAGCAAAGCATATAATTTTTAATATGAAGAATGAAATGTATTGGCATCTACAGCATATGTCATTAACTTTTTTTTCAGCTGCAAAGCCAGGAGAAATTATTACTAGAATTACAAGCGATATAGATGGAATTCAAGATATCTTCAATAGCACTGTAGTAAATGCCTTAAGTAGTATTTTCATTATAATTACAACTTCAATAGCATTGTTTTCTATGAATTGGAAACTAGCCATACTAGGAATGATTGTGCTACCTTTATTTGTATTACCAACAAGAAAAGTAGGTAAAGTAAGGTGGAAAATAGCTACTAATAATCAAGAAAAGATAGGACAATTAAACCAGATCATTCAGGAAACCTTAAGTATTAGCGGAGCCATACTTTCTAAAATATTTACAAAGGAAAAGGATGAATACAAAAAATTCAAAACTATAAATGAAGAAGTCATTAACCTCCAGATAAAAGAATCTGTAGTTGGTAGATGGTTCTTCATGACCCTTAATATGTTTACTACCATTGGACCTATGCTAATATATTTTTATGGTGGATATTTATTCATTAAAGGTGAGATATCCATAGGAAGCATTATTGCTTTTGTGTCACTTCTTACAATATTATATAGGCCGGTTACTCAGCTTTCAAATATTCATATTGATATCATAAGATCTTTTGCATTATTTGAAAGAATATTTGAGTACTTCGATAGTCATCAAGATATTATTGATAAACCTAATGCTAAAGAACTTGGGATAATACACGGAGAGGTTGTTTTTGAAAAAGTATGCTTTTCTTATAACAGTAAGGTTAAAGTTCTGGAGGACATAAGCTTCTCTGTCAAGTCGGGTAATATGATTGCCTTAGTTGGTCTAAGTGGTGCTGGTAAAACTACAATTACGAATTTAATTCCAAGATTATATGAAGTTAATTCTGGAATCATAAAAATAGATGGTTTTGATGTGAAGGATGTGACTTTAGAATCACTTAGAAACCAAATCGGTATAGTTATGCAAGAGCCTTATCTTTTCAACGATACCATTGAAGAAAATTTAAGATATGGTAAAACAGATGCTACTGAGGAAGAACTGATAAATGCATGTGAAGCAGCTTATATTCATGATTTTATTATGAGTCTTCCTGATAAATATAAAACCGTTGTGGGAAATAGAGGAATAAAACTATCTGGTGGAGAAAAGCAAAGAATTTCTATCGCAAGAGTAATATTAAAAAACCCAAGAATTATTATTCTGGATGAAGCAACCTCCTCTTTAGATTCTATCTCAGAGATGTATATTCAAAAAGCCATGGTACCTCTGTTACATAATAGAACAAGTTTTGTTATTGCTCATAGATTGTCAACAGTAATTGCTGCAGATCAAATTTTTGTTATTGATAATGGAACTGTTGCTGAAATAGGAAAACATGAAGAATTGATAAAAGGGAACGGCTTATATAAGCAGTTATATAATACTCAGTTTAAAATTCAGCTACAACAAAATGAATCTTTATCCCAATCATGAACAAAGTATAAGCAGTGTACATATATTAAATGGATATAAGCTTTAGTTGGAGGATAATTATGTATATAAATTATGGAGGGTCAGATTTTGAACCTTTCCAGGATGGACCAATGTGTCCAATGATGATGTATAGAATGGGGTATAGAATGGAAGATTCAGAAATGGAAAGAAACGATAAAGAGCCAATAATGCCTATGCCACAACCAAAATGGCAGCCAAAACCTCAGCCAAAACCACAACCAATTCAAAAAATTATACAACATGTTATACCACAAGTTATACCACCAGTTATACAAGAACTAAAAATACACCCAAATGTAGAATCAGCTAACGTAGAATTAAATATACAGCCTAAAATCGGATCAGTAATGATGGAACCAATAAAATTGCAATTAAAAATACAACCCGTAATGGAACCAACAACAATGAAATTAGTTATACAACCAATGATGCAGCCAATGCAACAACCAATGATGAAACCTATGCCTCAATGCCATATGATGATGCCTTGTCAAAAGTGTCCATCGATGCATCCATGTCCAACTTGTCATAAAATGATGAATCCAATGTTTATGGAAGATATGCATCACCACAGATAAATTAGTTTTTGAAAACTAGAGAAGAAGATGTTGTAAAAGGTAGCTACACATTAAAAATAGAAAAGGATTCCTAAATAATATATTACTTTTTAGGCCATATTAAGGTTATATATAAAATATGGAGGAATCTTTATGTTGTTTTACGCAGTGATATCTATAACTTTAGCTCTTGTTTTTTATACAATAGGTGTATGGAGTGAAAAGGTACAGGGTGAACTAAAAAAATGGCATTTAGCAATATTCTGGGTGGGGTTAACCTTTGATACCCTAGGGACAACATTAATGAGTAAGCTAGCCATAAATGGATTTCAACTTAATTTTCATGGTATAACAGGTTTACTTGCAATTGTTTTAATGCTCTTCCACGCTGTTTGGGCTACATTTGTCTTAATTAAAAACAATGAAAAAGCTAAAACTAATTTCCACAAATTTAGTGTTTCTGTATGGCTCATTTGGCTAATACCTTATATATCTGATGCAATTTTTGGTATGGCAAAGTAAAATTAAATATAAGGGAAAGTATATAAAAGCGTTTGCGGATAAATTCCTCAAACGCTTTTACATTATCTCATATATGACTATTATTGTTTATGCATACTGTTTTGGTGTACAATATAATAAATAATGTTACTAATATGGATTTCAGGAGGATTAGGAGTATGAATAAACTTGAAGGCTATTTTGCAGGAGTAAATTTGGGAGGATGGATATCTCAATACAGTAAATATGACCATAATCATTTTAAAACCTTTATTACGAAAAAAGATATAGAACAGATTGCATCTTGGGGAATGGATCATGTGAGGCTCCCTATAGATTATGCTATTTTAGAGGATGATGACAAGCCATTTATCTATAAGGAAGAAGGATTCCAATATATTGATAACTGTATAAAATGGTGTAAAGAATATGGTTTAAATATAATATTAGATTTACATAAGGCACCAGGATACAGCTTTGGTACATTGAATGAAAATACATTCTTTGATGATAAAAGGCTGCAGGAAAGGTTTATTAGTCTTTGGAGGGCCTTTGCAGTTAGATATATTGGACAGAAAGATACTATAATATTTGAACTCCTTAATGAAATTGTAGAACCAACCAGTGACAGGTGGAACAAAGTAGCTCATGAAACCGTTGCTGCTATTAGGGAACTAGACAAGGATAGAAGAATAATTGTTGGTGGGAATCTATATAATTCAGTTTTCATGCTTAAGGAAATAGAGCTTTTTGATGATGAAAATGTTATATATACTTTTCACTTTTATGAGCCTCACCTGTTTACTCATCAGAAAGCTAGTTGGATGCCAACCTTTGTTGAATTTAATAAAACTGTGAATTATCCTGATAGTGGTGAAGTTTACAGTGAATTTCATAAAAGATATCCTGATTTTCCTCAAACAGATTTAGCCTTGCTTGATTTGGAAGAAGTAGGCGAAGCCTATATTCGCCAGTCTTTAAAGCCAGCGATAGAATTTGTTAAAAGTACCGGTAAAGCTGTATACTGCGGAGAATATGGAGTTATAGCACAGGCTCCTGCTGCTAGCAAGATTAGATGGCATCAATACGTTATAGCTGCATTTAAAGAATTAAATATTGCAAGATCGGTATGGAGCTATAAAGAAATGGGCTTTCCAATGGTAGATATTTCAGGAAAAGTAATAGATGAAGAACTAATCAAAGTTGTAAGTTCAAAGTAGGAAGTCAAATGTAAGTCTCGCGCCACATTTCCATCAAAAAACCTAGTAAAAAGGATCCAACAAAATCTTCATCGGGTTCGGTTCAAGGGTGCAAAACACTAAAATACACAAAATATATCTTATAATTTTACATGAAACAAGCATATAATTTGTATGCTTGTTTTGTCTATTTGTAGCCATTTGTGGCAATAATATAGCTAAATCATCATAGTAATTAGCACTATATTTAACACACTAAAATACAATTTCATAAATTTATGAAATTGTATTTTGTCATGTAATTTGATATGATAATTGTATTGCTAATTACTATGTCAATATATGTTGATACATGGATGAAAGAAGGCGAAGTCGCTGATAATTTCTTAAAAAATTTAACAAAGGATGAAAAATTTAAAAACTGGGTTGAAAAGAAACGTAACAACAGGCGTATTAAGAGGCTTTTAGACATTATTGAGAAGTAATTGAGAGGTGAGGCTATTTGGCTACAATCAAAAGGTTATCTAATGCGCAGGATGATATAGTTAATATAGAAATCCCCGTCAGCGATGAAGAACTCAAAGAACGAAACAATGATTACTCAACTATGGGTGATACTGTATTTGTAACTAAATTTAGAGATATGTTGTTTAAACCTGTTACCTTCTCTGTGAAAGATAATAAATATCAAATCCAGATGAATTTTTGTACAATCCTTATTGTAAGTGGTTTAATAGGCCACAAATGAAATTTGATAAAGCAGTAAATAAACCATCTATTTATAAGCTTGTTGGTGGAAATGATAGAAATAAGTCTATAGCTTGTAATGATGACCCTACGGGTGATGTTGACAGTAGCTCTTTAAATTGCTACAGTAAAACCCTTTCTAACTGGTCAATTGCAGAAGAGATAAAGAGATTATCTATTAATGACGTTGTACAAGATATGGTTAATAATAATGATTATGTATTCCATACGGAAGAGTGTCCTGATAAAGATAATTCACCTTTAATTGAGCCAAACAAATTTTACAGAAGAGGTAAAAGTAGTAGTAACTCTCAAAAGTGGCAATGTAAATCTTGTAAGAAAATCACTAATGTATTACCTTCAAGAGCTAATTGCACAAGCTATAATCAAACCAAAAGCGAAGGTACACGATGGATTGATTGCACCTCTAATATTACCAACTATGATATAGAGCATATAACTAATTTATTTCTTAAAGTTAATTTGCATAGTATTAATGCTTTTATGCAATAAATAAGAAGAAGCTTATCAATTCTTGAGAGACCATTGTTTACATCTCGTGGAGATGGTAAGTCTTACATCTACGCAAACTTTAATCCTAAATATGCTCAATACGCCACTACAATTTTAAGAACATATTATAATTTTTGTTGCCCATATAATACTTTAAATAGACTTGAAACCTTATAAATACACCATTGATAATAGACTTACAAGTGGTTTATATAGAAAAGCAGATAGCATAAGTTTTAATAACTTCTGGTATCTGCTTTTCTATTAGTAAATTCGCTTCCTTGGAAAACTTCGAATTATTAAGCAATAAAACCTAACTGTTTTTTTACTTCGAATTATTCTTTTCATTCCCTTTTTTCGCTGACAACTTATTGTCCCAAATAGGACACACCCACACCAGTAAAAACATTGTAATAAAATAACAAAAGGACAAAACAAAAGAAATATTGAATTTGCTATTATGTATCCAAGAGAATAATAATAAAAGGATATTAATAATTGTAAAAATCCACTTTCCCCTTTTCCCCATTTTCATTTTCCTCCTTAAAAATAGATAGACTCTCGATTCTCAACTCTAAAAAAGCTGTTAACATTATTTGCTGAAAACTGTTTCGTATATTAAATGAAATAATTTTTGCTTTATTATTTCTTACAATTGCATTCTTATTAAATTATACAGTAAATTAATATATATATTCAATATTTTTCATATTTATATATAAATTGCTTTTAACAATTAATACCCTTTATTTTTTTTTAAAATGAAAGGTAGCTTGTATAGAATTTATCTATGGGTAATCACCAAAATAAATTCTATACATTAGAGCAGGAGAATTATTTATCCTGCTCTTTCATGTAAAAACACTTGCGACTTTTGATATTAATATACCTGTTTTTTTTACAATTAAGTTACAAATATAGCTTCATATTTAACGTTTTGCACCTCTGAACCGAACCCGATGCAAAATCTTTGGAGTCCTTTTTATTGGTGGGATGCATTTGGTCTACATAGCATCATTTTTTTTATCCATTTGACTTGCTTATAAATATTACAATTCAGACACATAATAAATTATATTGTTTTTAAAATCAATAATAGTACTAAATGAATAAAGAGGAGATGAGTTTATGAGATTAATCGCTGTAGGTGATCACGCACCTGATTTCTCATTGCAGGATAATAATGATAAAATCGTAAGTCTATCAGATTTCAAAGGTAAGAAGGTACTACTTTCTTGGCATCCACTGGCATGGACACCGGTTTGCACCGATCAAATGAGGGCACTAGAAACTCACTGGGATATCTTTGAAAAACTTAACACAGTTCCACTCGGTTTTAGTGTAGATTCTCAACCCTGTAAAAAAGTATGGGGGACCGCACTAGTTCTAAAAAGATTAAGTATTCTCGCAGACTTTTGGCCAAATGGAAAGGTTGCAAAAGATTATGGAATTTTTATAGAAGATAAAGGTATTTCAGAGAGAGCTAACATTATAGTAAATGAAAATGGTATTGTAAGCTGGGTTAAAGTATATCGACCTATGAGCCAATTACCTGATCTAAATGAGGTTATTCAAGCATTATCTAATAGCTAAATCAAAATAACTATCGTACACCAAATTATTATTTGTTTGATATACGGTAGTTATTCTACAGTTCATTCAATTCTTTTAGGGTATCCAAGTACAGTTTTTCAGATATCCTTATTTTTCTAGCTATTAATTTATCTAAAAGCGGTCTTACTTCTTTAATTTCTCCATTTAATTTAGCCATTTTTAATATACCAATAGTTCCTATAGTTTTTAACATTAAATCTTCTGCAAACCTCCTACAGGAACGTTCGTCTATTAAAACAAATAAATTTTTCAATTCTTTGGCTGCAACTATAACTTCTAACTCACCTCTATGAAAATGACCATAAGTTTTGTCAACAAAATATGTATCCTCAATATCATAAATTATTATTGAACCTCTTTTAACAGCATTCTCTAATTCTAGTTTACCAGAAATTCCTTCATTGCTATAAATTACTACTTCATTATAAACTTCTCTAGGAATAATGACCTCAAAACTCTCCAGTAATAAATCTAAGCTTTTCATAATCGATAAGCTAATAATAGGAGTTGAATTACTGATTACTTTAATCAAGTCTTTTTTCCTCCATTATTAACGATATTGTTTCATCATCCATTTTTTTTCTTCCTCTGTATACTCCATCCATGAAATATTCTGAGAAATTAATATATTAATAAATTCCCCCAGGCTTTTTTTTGCAAGTTCAGATGCTCTAGCTAATGTGACCTTATTTTTAGTAAATAAATAAATTGAAAGCGATAAATTTACTTCCTCAGAAATTGCATTATTATCTTTTCTTGATCCCAAATAAGAAATAAATTCCGAATTGATATTAACATTTAAATTAGCATTACTCATTATTTTTAATACCTCTCTTTATTACTTTTAATTATTACACTAATAAATACTTAATATTCAATTTACTAATACTTCTATCATATGACTATATTGTATTTCTTATCTACTTCTAGCTTTCCCCTGTTTGCCTATCATGTCTTATATAATCTGTTCCATCAACACTTTTCCACATATCTTCACCAAGACCAGCTAAAGCGTGTGTAAAAGATTCTGGTTTTTCTATTAAAAAAAGTTCACTTGTCTCATCTTCATAAAACCATAAAGCCTCTACCTTATATGAATCTATATCTACATTATACCCTACTTCTTTTACTTTGATAACTTTTAATCTCACCAGTATTTAATGTATTGCTTAATACGGCTGCCCATAGCCCACCAATATAATCATATCCTACAAACCTTTCAGTAACATATGCAGGAACAGATTAATTCGAAGCATTACTCGAGGTGGAGGTTGCTATAACTTTCAAAACAATTGAAGTGACTGGTGTATCCTTCGTCTTGGACATGAAGAATATATTAACCGGTTTACCTGAATTAGCTAAATGGTATATCAATGTCCATTCTCCTAATTCATAAGGCTTCTCCTCTGATATAGGATTCCCAAGTATATTCTTTATTTCTTGAGGAGTCTGTCCAACTCTCGTATTATTTATATTTTGCTCCTTACTTAATATCTCAATTCTATCTATACTGCTGGTATCATCCAGAGAAAAGGTAACATCTTTTAAGTCTTTAAATTGGTAGAGTGTTCCACCATCAGATGTCTTAATGATAATTGGTTGTCCGTAATTTACTGAAAGACTAGCTAGTTTTAATCCTAAAAATGATATAAATTCAGGTTGTTCTTTATTCGAACTCTTTTGTGCTACATCACTTGTTTTTTGTGCACCATTATTCCCACTAGTTGTTTCCGATTTTTTTGCAGAACATCCTACCGTTAAGATAAGTAAAATGGCAACTACGAAAAAATACTTGAGTTTTCTCATTTGTAACCACCTCTTTTATGAAATTTTATGTTGATATAGTTGTAATCCCATCTAAAAAATGCCTAGCAACAGCAGTTAGGTAACAATTTCTTGTCCAAATAATTGCTGTTCCTATATTTAATGAGGTTTCTCTTATTTCCTTATGTTCTACATTGATGTCATTAATCAGATGTAAACAATCCTTAGGAACAATTGCTGTTCCCATTCCAGCTGCTGCCCATAATAATATAGTTCTTACATCATTGCTTCTACAAAATATATTAGGTGTAAGGCCCTCTTTGAAACATAATTCTACAATTGTTTTCTCATATCTTTGTTGAACAATAAGGGGCATATTAATTAAGTCCGATAGTCTTATATTCTCACATACCTTCTCGACCTCTAAGTTTCTACTAACAGCTATCATAGGAACATCTGGTAAGATTATTGCTTCAAATTTATCTAAATTAAAAGGCGTTCGTATAATACCTATATCAATTAGTCCCTGTTCTAAAAGTTCTATTATTTTATTAGTATTTTCATCATATATATCAAACTTAATTCCAGGATATTTTTGATGGAAGCTACTGAATCTCTCCGGTAAAAATGAAGCCCCTAGTGCGGAAACAGTACCTATTGATAAACTTCCTTGAAGACCTTCTTTAACGTCCCTTACTTCTTTAGTCGTAGTATCAATTAGCTCTAATATCTTCTTTGCACCATTGTAAAGTTTTTTACCTGTATCTGTTATTTGAGATTTTCTTGTAGTTCTTTCTATTAGTATACAACCAAGCTCCTCTTCAAGTAGCTTTAATTGTTGACTCAAGGGCGGCTGTGCTATATGTAATTTTTTCGACGCCTTTAATATAGTTCCTTCTTCAACAATAGTAAGAAAATATGTAAGCTGTTTAATATTCATATAATTTCACTCCACCTGCAATATATATTATACTTTGATATAATCAGAATCAAAAGGTTAATTATTTAAAATCATATTGTAAACCATGTTTCAGTAGAGATATTTATTGTAAGGGAAAATACTGAAGATTTGTATGCAGGCATAGAGCATATGATAGGATCAGATGTTGCTGAGAGCATTAAAATCTTTACAAGAAAAGGCTGTGAAAGAATTATAAGATTTGCCTTTGATTATGCAGTAAAAGAAGATCGAAAAAAAGTTACTGCTGTTCATAAAGCTAACATAATGAAGTATACCGACGGGATGTTTTTATCTATAGCTAGGAATATATCTAAGGGATATCCGGAAATAGAATTTGAAGATATGTTAATTGATGCTATGTGTATGAAATTAGTCCAAACACCGGAATGTTATGATGTATTAGTTTTGCCTAATTTATATGGAGATATTGTTTCAGATTTATGTGCTGGCCTTGTTGGTGGGCTTGGAATTATACCAGGTGCAAACATTGGTGAAAATATAGCTATGTTTGAACCCGCCCATGGAAGTGCACCAAGTTTAGCTGGAAAGAACATTGCAAACCCAACAGCAATGATGCTCTCAGGTGCTCAGATGCTCAAATATCTTGGAGAAATTGAAGCATCCGATAGGATAGAAAAAGCTATTACTAAAGTTTTACGGGAGGGGAAATCACTTACGGCTGATTTGGGTGGAACAACTGGAACTTATGAATACGCAGAAAAAATAATTGAGGTTATTAATCATTAAGTAATTTATGGCATTTCACTCTGATCAATATGATCACAAGGTTGAGAAGTAGGTTTTTGTTTTCTTCCATTCTTTTCTTCCGTAATCATTTTTTTGGCTTCCACCTTTCCATAACGGAAAGGCATTGCAAAATGATGGTTAAAGAAGGTAATAAGTGGTCCCATAAAAAATGCTGTGACCAGTGTACCGATGCCAACAATAGCTCCTAGCAGAAATCCAACCAATGCACATATTAAATCGCAGCCAATCCTGCAGTATTTAAACCTTGCTACTTTTTTCTCTGATAGAATCAGTGCCACAGCATCATAGGTGGATACTCCCATATCACCTGTATAATATATGGAGGATGCGAAGCATATAATTACTATACCACCAATAAGGAACAATACCCTAAGAGAAAGCGACGGAGACGGAATCAAAACATTGAACAACCAGGAAGAAAACTGGACAATATAGCCCAGTAAAAATATGTTTATAAATGTACCGAGTCCAATTTTATGCCTATCTACCAAAAAAACAACTGCCAACATAATCAGATTGATAATCATATATAGGGTCCCGAAACCCAGTGGAATATGGTTCCAGATGCCGTGGGCAAGGACTTGAAACGGGTCCATTCCAAAATCGGAAAGATTGAACATTCCTACACTAAACCCACTTATAGAAACGCCACCCACTGTCATCAGTATCCTTTTTATTTTTTCACTCATAATTTCTCCTCCTTTTCTAATCACCTAATTGTAGATATTCGAAAAATGTATACTCCAGTTTTATATATTTTAATTAATAAATTCCATTTCCCATTTGTAGTGTCCAGTTTTCTCATCTCTTACATATTTTAAGTAGGCTGCATATGTTGTTCCCTTTTTACTTTTTAAGTTTCTAAATCCGACTTTTCCGTTACTTAGTAATAATTCAACCATTTGCGTTGTAACTTTTTTACCTAATAACGTAATAAATTTATCATCTTTCCATATTGTAAAGTCACACCCATTTTTCCAATTAATACATCCAAAGCCTTTTTCATTTTCAACTACTGGATTACCACATATGGGACACATTCCTACACCTGAAGCTCCCTGTGGTAATTCTAACTTAAAGTTCTTTAACATTGAGGCATCTTTCTTTATGGAGTCTACCGCCGAAATTGTAAACTCTTTAATCATATCTAAAAATTCAACTTTTTTAAACTTACCCTTTTCTATATCAGATAAAGTTTTTTCAAGTCTTCCTGTATATTCCAAGTCTAAAAGCTCTTTTGCTGGAAATATTTCAATCAATGTTTTCCCAAGCTCTGTACATGTAAGGTTTTTTCCTTTTGCTTCGATGTAAGCAGCATCTTTTAATTTCTTTATTGTTTCTGCTCTTGTAGCTGGTGTTCCTATACTAAATCCGCTTAATATGGAAGCCATCATTTCCTCTGTAACTTCTGCATCTTCTTCATCTTTATAGCTTTTCCCGCAGGTCTCCATAACTCTTAAAAGAGTCTTTTCATTATGAAGCTTTGGAGGTTTTTTTGTAACCTCATTTACTTTACTATTAACTACATCTACAATTTCCTTCTCTGAGACCATGGGCAAAATATTATCCTTAGTTTCCGTTTTCTCAACCACATGCCAGCCTTCATTTTTTTGAACTTTTCCTTTTGATATGAATACCCCCTTAATTGCATCCGTATTAATTTTAGATACAAGTTTAGTTTCTTCATATTCAGCCACTGGTAGAAACTGCATTATAAACCTGTCTTTTATTGCATTATACACAATCTCTTCATCCACATTTAAGCCTTTCGATTTAATGTAGGTAGGCACTATGGCACTATGGCTTTCTACCTTTGAATTATTAAATATCCTTTTATTATCAACAAAATTAATTTCACTTTCATAGGGTAGCCCCTTTTTAATTACCTCCAGTACTTTTCTTGTTTTTTCTTTTAAACTTTCATCCAAGGCAACACTTCCTGTCCTTGGATATGTGGTGAATTTTTTTTCATAAAGGGCTTGTGCAGTTTTTAATACTTTGTCAGAGGTCCACCCCTTATATTTACTAGTAATATGCCCCTGCAGCCCTGATAAATTAAATAGAAGAGGTGCATAATCTTTCTTTTCTTCTACTAGCTTTTCTATAATTTCTGCATTTTTATCTTTTAAATATTTTACTATATCTTCCGGAATCTCTTTAGCATCAAATTTCTCGTTCTCATTTTCATAATAGGTTCCTTCAAATTCCTCATTATTTTTTGTCTTAAACGTAGCCGTTATTTTATAATAAGTAGAGGATTTGAAATCTTCTATTTCTCTATCTCTGTCATAAATTATTTTTAATGTAGGGAGCAGTACTCTTCCTATATTTAATATTTTTTTATCACTGGGATTATATCGAAGGGTAGCCACCGATGTTAAATTTATGCCTATTATCCAATCTGACCACTGACGACTTATACCAGCATCCTGAAGTGATTTCATTTCTTCATTAGGTTTTAAATTTGCCATGCCTTTTTTCACTTCTTCTTCTGTCCACTCATTAAGTAGTATTCTAAATTCTGGCTTTTTTACGTTTAGATATAGAAGCAATTCATCTCCAATGACCTGTCCTTCTCTATCGTAATCTGTGGCTAATATAATCCCATCCACGTCATCTCTCTCGATCAAGCTTTTAATTATATTGATTTGCTTCTCTGCGCCTTTATCTGCTGATTTTCTATCTGCACTATTACATTTAACCTTATATTTAAATTTCTCCGGAATAAAGGGAAATTTATTCATCCTCCATGCCTTCATATTTTCATCATAATCTTTAGCATCATATAACTGCAAAAGATGACCAAATGCCCAGGTAATTAAATAGTCCTCCCCCATAAAATAACCATCTTTTCTTATTTTTATATTAAAAGCATCTGCAATATTTTTAGCTACAGAAGGTTTTTCTGCTATTATTAATTTTTTCATATTATAGTTTTTACCTCCTATACTCCATAGCTTAATTATGCCTTCACTTAAAGAAAGTATCTAGAGTTTAAAGCACGTAATCCCCACTTAATACTGGTAAACCATGTGATAATAATTATATAGCTTTTTATTTGTTATTTATAGTATTAATTTTTCTGCATTTATTGCTGACTCCACATATGTATCCCTATCTCCTATCTTATAGTCATACTTCATCATTCCATAGGCAGGTAATATAGCTTTCCTTTTTTCAATATGGTTTAGCTTATTAGAAATTTTTTTATCTTTTCTTCCGTATCTGACCCCGGCAAAGAGGTGAGAACAGTAAGTTTTAAATTGGTATCTGATAAAACCAGATAACTGGTATACTCGAATTTCAATTGCCCTAAAATGGGGTGATTAATTGTCTTAAATATTTCCTCCTCTGTTTTGACGTTATGCATTGTCCACCACGAATCAAATTCGGTGCTTTCTCTCCTAAGTTCATTTACAAAATCCTCAATCCAAGGATCTTCAACGAATTTGCCATAAGCTGCGCGGAATCTAGCCAGTATCCCTTGTGCTGTGGATTCCCAATCAGTAATTGTTTTTTTAAATTCTTCGTTTGTAAACATGATTCTGATCAAGTTACGTTTACTAACATTGATCTTACCGTAATCCAGCATAATTTTTGTAGCCCCCCTATTCCACGCAATAACATTCCAACGGCCATCAAGAATCGTTGCGGGGGAATATTCTAAGTTATCCAGCACATGCTGTAGCATAGGATTAACAGTATCATAATAGATGGGAAAACTGGTTGGCGCCGTCTGTTGCACAAGAGTGTAAAGATGTTTGGTTTCCTGCTTATCAAGCATCAAGGTTCTGGCCAAACTTTCAAGTACTTGCAACGATATTTGTATAGGACGTCCTTGCTCAATCCATGTATACCACGTTAAACCGATTCCGGAAAGAAAGCTAACCTCCTCTCGTCTAAGACCAGGTGTTCGTCGTCGTATTCCTTCAGTTAAGCCAACCTGCGAGGGCAAAATCTTTGCTCGTCGTGTCTTTACTTTATATCATTCTAATGGTACTGAGGCTCTGTTTTGTTTCAAAAGGCAATGTTAAAGTGCTCTAACCAAAACAGCTAGAGCCCTTACACCATATTTATCAACAAATATTATTGGATTATCTCCCCATTCTCTTGGTGCCCCGTAACCACTTTGTGCTGATATGTTGAAAAACTCCACTCATTATTATTAAGTGGTATGGCTATACCTTTAGAAATGATTAATGTATTACTTTTACTTAGAGATTTTATTATATCTTTAAGTTTAATATTCTCTTGCTCCAATAACTCTAGCTCATTTTTGTCATTACCTTTAATCCAACCTATTAAATTATCGTCTTTTTCGAAATCATTTAGATGTTTATGTACTGATATTTTTATATCTTTTGGGTCGATAAAGAAACTACATACATTACTTAAAACTATATCCTTAAATTCTTTAAATTTAGTTCTTTCATCTAATTCAATAATAGTCGAACTTTTTGCTTTTACTCTATTTTCCAATTCTTCATTTGTAATTACAACTGAAAAAAGTGGCATACCTTTTGACACAGCATATTCATATTCTATATGAGTATAACTTTTCTTGCTTTCTTCTTCTATAGTTCCATATCTTCCACAAAAGAATTAACATATATACATCCGACTCATCAATCCATTTTTTGTCTGCATCTGCGTTTTACCAGACTTGAGCAACTCCATCCCTGCTGGAATATGTCCTGCATCTAATATTGCTTCTACAGCTACTTGTCCTTCTTCAAGTAAATCAATATATGTTGATGATACAAAATACTTGTAGCTTCTTCCTCATTGCATATTCCTCCTCATGCTATTTCTATATACTAAACTTATAATTATTTAATACACTTTAATTCTAAAAATAATCAAGCACGCATTGCTGTACCCATTTTTATAATATTAAAGCTATACCCACATTATACAATTACTTACATATTAATATCAACAAGTAACTAAATATAACAACAAAAGCAGGATTCCTCTTACTATATGCACGTCAATTGTTGGTTATTTAGAAAATGGCTGAATTTTTAATTCTGTTTCATATGGAATATAATGCTTATTTCAATATGGAAAACCTTTTATTTTGACTTAACTGACTCATTGTTTAAGAACAACAAAAGGTAGATAAGTTTTTACGTTCAAGTGTTTCATGCTTTTTATTCCTGTTTAATTAATATTTTAAAAGATTTATAATATTTTTGAAGCCAAATGAAGAAATTACATGTCTAATAGTTGTATGAGAGATTAGTCGACTAATCTAGGATATTAAAGGGGATTTCAAATGAATTATAATAGTAGAATCTTAAAGGCAAAAAGTGGAGATATGGAGGCTTTTTATGAGCTTATACAAGATAAAAAAGAAAGCTTATATAAGATTGCCTATGCCTATACAAAAAACGAAGAAGATGCTGTTGATACAATAAGTGAAACTGTTTATAGAGCCTTTAAGAACATTGGTAAGCTTAAAAGCCCTGAGTATTTTAATACTTGGATAACACGGATACTTATAAATTGTGCAATTGACCTTACTAGGAAAAGGACAGCTACTGTGTTTGTAGATGAATTTAAACTTGATATAGATACCTTTGAGTATCTAATTATAGAAAAAGAGTTACTACTCAGCCATTGATATTTAAAAATTAATATATATTTAAAATATACTACAAATCAAAAATGATTCTATCAACAAGTGTCGAATATTAATACCAGAGAGATTAAAATATAATTTTGCTGGTGGTGGATATCTTGGACGATAAAAAAATTATTGAGAATTATAATGCTGGTGTATCTGAAATTGTTTCTTTAATGAAGGAAATGAACAGTGAGTTAACAAATCATATCAACAGTTTAACTATAGAGATAAAAGCTCTAAGAGAAGAGAACATAAGACTTCTTGCCAGAAACATAGAGCTAGAAGGCAGGCAAAATAAAAACAGCAATAACAGTAGCAAACCACCATCATCTAACAATAACAAGAAGCCTTTAAATAGTCGTAAAAAGACTGGCAAGGCTTCTGGTGGTCAAGATGGGCATGAAGGTACGACTCTGCTAAAGGTTGATAATCCTGATAAAATTATAGATATAAGAAACATAATCTGTGATTGTGGATGCAATTTATCTAATATTGAAGGCGAAATTCAAAGTAGACAAGTATTTGATTTACCTAAATCAGTTATAAATGTTATTGAATTTAGAATTCACAAATCAATTTGCCCACGTTGCAAGAAAGTTCATGTAACTGAATTCCCTGCAACAGTAAGTCAGCCTGTGCAATATGGAGATAACCTACAGGCTTTAATGGTATACCTTTCAAACTATCAATTAGTACCACTTGCCAGAACTACAGAAATTATTAAGAATCTTACAGGTAAAAATATTAGTCAAGGGACTATTGTAAACGCAAATAAACGACTTTATGAAAGTCTTGAAAAGTTTGAAGAGACCATTAAAGAAAAACTTAAACAAGCTGAAGTCCTTAATACTGATGAATCTGGCTTACGTTCAGAAGGTAAAATAAATTGGGTTCATGTTGCAGCTACAAATAAAGCTACACATTATGCTATGCATAAAAATAGGGGAGCGATTGCAACCAAAGAAATAGGTATACTTCCAAAATTTAAAGGCACCATAGTTCATGATCACTGGAAACCTTATTATACCTTCACGAACTGTACTCATGCTGAATGTAATGCTCATAATATAAGGATTTTGAAGGGAATTCATGAAAACTTTAGTCATATATGGGCTATGAACATGGGCAGTCTCTTGATTGAGATAAAACGAGAAGTTGATTCTCTTAAGAGTAAAGGAGCGACTTCTATGGCTGAACGAAATATAAAAGCTTATGATGAAAGGTATAAAGTTATCATAGCTCAAGGCAAAGAAGAGGATACAGTTAAATGCTCAGTTAAAGTATCGAAGAAAACAGGAACGCCTGTGAAAAGCGATGCCTTGAGGCTTCTTCAAAAGCTAGAGAAATATGATGTTGAGACGCTTAAGCCTCTTCTAGGCTTTCCATCATAGCTTCTTCTGGATTAAAGCCCCTTAAAAAAAACATAGCAGGACTAATGTATGTAAACTTGCCCTTTGTTATATTTAATACAGAAATTACATCAGAGGATTGCTCAGCTAAAAGTCTATATTTTTCCTCACTGGTTTTTAATGTTTCTTCTGCCAACTTTCTATCAGTAATGTCCATTGCAGCAGTCATTGCTATTTTTCTACCATCGGCAATTTTACCAATATTAGCTGTGTTAAATTTCCAAATCTTTATATCACCATTTAAGGTCCTTACGCTATATTCGCCATCAGCTTTTGGACTATTAGAATTATAGGAACATTTTATTAGCTCTTCCATCCTTAACTTATCTATACCATATGCTTTTGTTGTCCAATCATTGATAGTTGGTATATCTTCAATACTATAGCCGGTGATTTCCGTCCATTTGCGACTTATTTTTATAACCTCTCCATCCTCAGCCCTAAGCATTATAGGTATTGGGGAATTATCCAAGGCACTATTAAGTTGATTTTCACTTTCTCCAAGTAACTCATTACTTATCTGCAACTTTTCATACTGACTTTGGAGTTGCACTTCCCATAAGTATACCTTGTAAAATTGACTTGCTCCGGTTTTTACTACCTCTATAGCCAATATACCCAGATATTATGCTTATGGTAAGTATTTAACTCTCCATCTCCAGATTTTTTGATATAAGCTCTTACTTCAATATTTCTTTATATTAGCCACTTCGCTCATCTTTGAGATTTCTCCCTTCTTGAAGTGAGGTAAATTTGATAAAAACTTTTCCAGTATAACATCCTTATTATCTGGTCTTCCACCAGACATATGGGGGGTAATTATAACATTTTCAAGATTCCACAATTCACTTGCTTTTGGAAGTGGCTCAATCTCAAAGCAGTCTATAGCTGCTGCAGCTATTTCTCCTCTTTTCAATGCTTCAATAAGTTCTCCTTCAACAATCAGTCCCCCTCTTGAGGCATTGATTAGAAAAGCTGTATTTTTCATAAGCTTCAGCCTTTTTGCATTTATCATATGCTTTGTTCCCTCAACTAACACGCTAGTGCAAACTACATAATCAAAATTACTAATGATTTTATCTAGATCCTTTAATGTATACATTTCATCAAAATAATCTAGTTTTCTTCCATCCGTATTAACACCAACCACATACATATCAAACCCTAGCTTTAATTTTCTAGCTAATTCTGATCCAATATTACCTGTTCCGACTATAAGCGCTGACCTTTTATTCATTATTTGGGCTGATATATCCACTTCATCGTGGTATATTTTTTCCCCTTTACGTTTATAAAAAAGAGGCATATGTTTTGATAAATCCAGCATATAGGTAACTATCATTTCAGAGATAGGAATTGCATGTACTTTAGCAGTCGTTACAGTTATATGATTTTCCTTTAGCATTTCCCAATTTGTCCAAAAGTCGCCTGTGTTAACTCCTGCTCCAGGATGTTGTACCCATTTCACCTTAGGACACTCCCTTATTAACCTTTGGGTAATATGAAAACAATCCCATATAATTATTTGAGCCTTACTTTTAACAGCTTCAGGTAAATTATAAATTGCCTGATTAAATTCATCGGAAGTTTCCACCCCATGAGGATCTATACCTTCATTGTTCGCATAGTAATATTCCAACCCAGCTTCCTTCATTTTTTCAATATGCCTTTTATCAAAATTAGTTACTGAAATAACAATCATTAATAACATCTCCGTATAAAAAAATAAGTATGATATCCTAGTGGGATAAAACTTTATTAGTCCTCCTCTAAGAACTCTATAGCATTAAAAGCTTTAGTGAATTCTTTTCTACCGTAGCCTTGGAAAATAGCAACAATTACACTTTCATCTTCCCACTCTACATAGCCCATACCATACCGTGAATGTCGTACCTTTTTCTTTATTACTTTGTCTATAGTTTGGTTTTTTTCTGTATTTTCCATATTGCTCTTTATCTCACGTCTAAATGCATTAAGGTCACCCTTTTGGGCCTCAATATCACTACTTTGAATTAAATGCTTAGGCAGCATATAAATATAGCTACTTTGATCAGACATAACCCGAGGATTTTCCGGATTAGTATAGTAAGATATTTCTAAATTATCTTTTGCTCTAGTGATACCAACGAAAAATAATCGTTTTTCTTCCTCTTGTTCCTCAATTGTGGCAGTATTCAAAGGTATCAAGCCATAGTTTACTCCTATAATAAACACGTACTTGAACTCCAATCCTTTGCAGGCATGAAGAGTCATGAGTTTAACGGAGTCCTCTGACTTATCTATATTTTCTTTTAATATATCCACTCCGTATAGAGCTGAAGAATTTATGAATTCTTTAATCCCTCCAACAATACTATAGTCTTTGAATTTCGAGTATTCAATAATCTTTTCCAAGAAGTTAAGAACAAATCCGTTATTTTCAACATAGGTTACTGAAGTTGGGGAAAGATAATTATCTAGATCAAAATATCTATAAAGGTTATAAGGAGGTGTCTGATTTTTGCTCCAACTTTCAAAACCTCGAATCTTATTAAAGAGTATAGAGGATTCATCGACTTTATCATAAACTATTTTTCTGATTTTAGCTTTTGTCATTCCTTCCCCAAAGGTTTTATCTTTCAAAACTGAAATCAGGTTAGTTGTGTCCTTTTCATTCACAGTTGCCTTCAATAAATTTACAAACCACCGTAATACAGGAATATCTAAAAGGGTCCTTCTAATAGATACTTCAAAGGGTATATTTTCCTTTTGAAATACTTCCTCTATAACCTGGGACTGCTTCTGCATCCGGTAAAAAACTGCAATGTCCTTATACTCAATTCCACTTTTATGTAGGTCTCCTATCTTAACTGATAGATAGTTTGCTTCGTTAAAGGAATCGTACTGGTTTATTAGTGTAATGGGATTTCCTACTTCCCTTGTCCCTTGAAGAACAGCTTTCTCTGAAAGAAAGGCTTTAGCTGCTTCTAGTATAGTCCCACTGGAACGATAATTTACAGGGAGGGTAAGTTCCTCCGCCTCATACTCTTTCTTGAATTCATTGAAAATATTGTTTATACTACCTCTCCAGGTGTAAATTATTTGATTTGGATCTCCTACAGCAAAGATTTTAGTATTTTCACTAAGGAGAACCTTAGGGTTACCACGAAGGGCCTTAACAAATGCCAGTTGGCTTTCATCACAATCCTGGAATTCATCTATGATTATCCACTTGGGGGAAAAGGTTATAGTCTCTAATAGCTTTGTAGCATACATTATCAAGTCATAAAAATCCATCTTGTTTTGTCGCTTCTTTTCTATAACTACACAATCCCAAAGAGCCTCTATATCATCTCTATACTCTTCATATACTGTCTATAAACATTTACTGGAATATCTATCCAGAAGCCTTCAGTTTCAAAGGATTTGCTTAAAGGTTCCTTTAGCTCATCAAACCCTAAGTTTTGATGATTGTGAAATTGTATCCTCTTAAACCCAGTTATAGTTGAGGTTACCCTAACATCTCCGAAAAACTTTTTAACTCTTCCCAGTTCTGAATTTTTAAGTTCTTGTATCTTTCTAACTTTAGTAGGGTCATGTGGAATGGTATAATAATTTAAATCCGTGGGTTTTGCCTCTGCAGTGTGTGCTACCCTATCAAGTTTTAGCACTTGAAACATCTGACCTTCATGCATATATATTGCTCCTGGATAAATTTCTCTATATGCTTGTAGCTCATCCATCTCAGTAATTGCAGAATTATCCACGTTATTAATAAGCTTGTACCTTGTCTTATCCATATTCCGTAAGCTGTATTCTCCAGAGGGGTATTCTTTTCCAATCCATAAGAATTTGCCGCACTGGTTTTTAATCTCCCCAGCATTCATAAGTACTGGGAGAATTTCTCCCAAATCCGGAAAAAGAGCAACATCATCTAAGGAAAGTGGAATTTCAGTAGCTGCTGCTCTTACATGGGCAAGCTGGATGAAAAGATTATCTTTATCCACTACAGCATTTTCACATCCGGTGGAAAATAACCATTCAAGGTCAATGGCTATGTATTGGTCGAAGGGAAGGTTATCTAGTATAAGAAAAGTGTTTGAAGCCTCACCCTTTCTCCCAGCTCTACCAGACTGCTGCCAAAAGGAGGCTCTTGTCCCTGGGAAACCTAAGATTACAGTTGTATCAATGCTTCCAATATCGATTCCAAGCTCCAGGGCATTTGTTGAAACAAGACCTTTCAGTTGCCCCTTTACCATTTTTCTCTCTATTTCCTTGCGTTCCTCAGGTTTGTAGCCGCCTCTGTAACTTGCAATAAGCTGAGACATATCCTGACCATATATACCATCGTATTTCAATTTATCTCTAGACTCTTTAAGCACCACCTCTACTGCTTTTCTTGATTTACAAAAGGCTATGAAGCTTCGATTTTGTGCAGTTAGCTCTGGTATAAGGTTAGCAGCTTCTTGAATTGGTGAAACCTTATAGTCCGTATCTTTAATTAGAGGAGGTTGCCATAGGAAATAATGTTTTTCAGGGGCAGGAGATCCATCCCTATCAATAAGGATAAACTTTTCTCCACAAATATTTTCAGCAAGCCTCAAGAGGATTTGCAATGGTAGCTGAGCTACAGAAAAATTTTGGGAATGAATTGTAATACTTGGCAATTCTATCAGTTCTCTTAAATATATTAGATAAATGTGATCCAAAAGCGCCTCTATAGGAGTGAAGTTCATCTATAACAATAGGTTTTTCCACTGGCGGTGGAGGTAGTAATTACGATATTTTCTCCCTTAATTGCCTCATTAAACATTTCAGCTTGATGAGAATAAAGCTTTGAAATTCTACCTTCCTCTGTGAGATACTTTTTAATTTCTGGTAGGAGTTTATCCGGGAAATCAGAATATATCCCATTACGTCTAGGAATAACTTTTTTCATAAGTATTCTATCTTTATATTTGCTTAAATCTAACATCTAATCAATACCTTTCCTTCTAAATACATTAATATACTTTTGTATTAACTCTATAATAATTGTACCATATTTGAGGATTATCCTAAAATAGATTTCCTATCAAACTACTACCTCCGCTAAAATTATTGGCAATATGTTAAATTTGAAATTAGTTTTCATTTAGAGTATAATTTTTTTTATGTTTATGTTTATAATTACTCATAATTTTTTTAAACAAGGAATTATATATTCAATTTAGGAAGGCTGGTACTTTGTTATGAATTTAAATCTATTTCATCAAAATACAGTTAAAAGACGTGAAATGATATTAAAGGGTTCCATTCCCAAAACACTTTTACTTTTATCTTTACCTACTCTGATGATGGGTATAGTGCAATCTATTGTGCCTGTGATGGATGGTCTCTTTATTAACAATATTTTAGGTACTATAGCTGCTAGTTCCATTACCTACTGTGTCCCAATTATTAATATACTCGTATCCCTGGCACAAGGGCTTAGTGTCGCTGCAATTGCAATAATCGGTCAGATGAATGGAAGGGGCAATTATAAAGCCGCAAAGCATACTTCAACTCAAATTGTAATATTTGCTTTTGTGCTGGGCTGCATTATGGCACCTCTTCTGGTATTATTAGCTTATCCCATATCCTGGAATATAGACCCCCGAATCTCTCACGATGTATTTGTATATCTTGCATTAAATTCAATGGTATTACCTTTTATTTTTCTGGAATCCATATATAATTCCATAAAAAATGCAGCAGGTAAGCCAGAAGCCACTTTTATAAGAATGGTATTAATGCTCATATTAAAATTACTCTTTAATACTCTCTTTATCCTTTTGTTCCATTGGGGGATTTTTGGTGCTGTAATGGCCTCTTTAATGGCTAATGTTATTATATCTATTTGGATGTACTTCGAATTATTTGTTACAGTTGGAGAGGACAAGTTAAGCTTAGATAATTTCAGATTTGATAAAAAAGTTTTAAGTAAACTAATAATGTTAGGTATACCTGCAATGCTATCTAGTATTATGCTTAATTTAGGATTTTTCCTTATTAATAATGAGATTGAAAAATATGGTCCAATAATTTTGAATGGACAAGGAATTGCTGGTAGTATTACATCGGTTTGCTTTAATCTCCCAGCAGCTTTTGGAGCCGCAGTTACTACCATGGTAAGTATGAATGTTGGCGCTGGGCAAAGTGATAAAGCTAAGAAGTCCTGCATTGTTGCTTGCATTGTTAGTGCAATAACTGCAATTATTTTGATTGCTATAGTTGTTCCCTTAGCTTCTCATATAACAGTTTTATTTACACAGGATAAAGAGGTAATAGATATTGCGAATAAATCTCTTCATATTTACACTTACTCAGTTGTAGGCTTTGGTATATGTATGGTAGAGCAGGGGGCTTTTATAGGCCTTGGCCGTACCAAAATACCGCTGCTTGTGAGTATATTGAGAGTATGGCTTTTAAGATATATCTTCATCTTATGTACCGAAAAGTATCTGGGGTTTTATGCGGTTTTCTGGGGAAATCTTTTCTCCAATTATGCAGCTGCAGTTATTACTACAATATTGATTTTAAGAATAAAATGGGTTTCTACTTTAAAGCAAGGCTAATGAATGTAAAAAGGAGCATACTTCGATTTGTTTACACAAATCTAAGTACGCTCCCTTTAAAACTAAATTTACTTTCTCTTTTTTAAATAACTTAATCCAACTTTAATTACTTCGCTTAAAACTTGGACATAATCTAATGCCATTTCAGTTTTTTCTGTAACTCTTCCTGAGGACTTATCTATATTCTTTTCCAAAGTCTCCACAGAAGATGCTATGGTTAACATTCCTTCTCTTACATCCCCAGATATGCTTTTAATGTTAGATGCTATTGCAGGTAAAGAAGCAATCGTAACATCTATACTATTCTTGTTTTTTTCTAGTATATACTTAACATCCTTTATTACTCTATTTATATTATTTATTGAAATAACTAAATATATTAGTAGAGTAATGCCTGCAATAGAAAGTATAAACATTAGAACATCATTAAGTGATAATGTAACTACCATATACTCTCCTTCTAACCTTTTAGATCTTCTTTAATATTTTCCTTAGTATCTTGAAGCTTTTCTTTGCCTTCTTTAACGTCAGCATTAACCGCTTCTATTTTATCTTTACCTTCTTGAAGCTTTTCTTTGCCTAGGTTAATTAGTTCCTCAACCTTATCCTTGCCTGTTTCTAAAACTTCAGATACTTTTCCTTTAGCTTTATTTATGGACTTATTTATATTGTCAGATTGTGGTGCAATAAAAAATGCTGCCACTGCTCCTGCTGTTGCCCCTAGTATGGCGGCTAATGTTAGACTTTTAGTCCTTTCCTTTCTCTTTTGTTCTTTTCTATCATTAATTAAATTTTTAATTGAAATCATTTTTCTACCTCCGTTTATTTTTTTGGTAGTGTAAAAATTTTTACACTCCTTTTTTGATTTAATGTTTATATATCAAGGGTTACAGAGTTTTTTAGATACAAAAAACAATGACCCCATAATTTCATGCTATAATTGAATCGCTTAACAAACAAAAATACACATGAGAAAGGGTGTCATTGTCTTGGATTCAATTATAACTTATTTATTGCTTTATAATCAATATTTACTAAAGATAATTTCTCAATTACTTCTCTTTA
>DATCIH010000193.1:0-7883 GCA_036507955.1 Clostridiaceae bacterium
TAAAATATTTGGCTATTGTTTACATAATGGTCATAGTAAACCTACTAATTCGGAATTCATCGCTGCAGCTGCAGATAAACTTAGAATGAGTTTGAAATTAGCTTGATTTTGTTGAGTTAGTGCCCCAAACTCCAAATATAATTAAAAATGATCCAATAAAATGATAATATTTAAAATTCTCTTTAAGTATAAGTACCCCTGCTAAAATTGAAACTATGGTAGAGATATTTGCGAATACGGATGATTTAGAGGCTTCTATTTTAGATAGGGTATAATTGTTTAAAAAGAAAGCTACTATTGAAGATAATATCCCCAAATAAATAATTGAGTATAAAAAGCTTGTATTTTTCAATAGTAAGATATATACACTCATGGACCCATCTTTTATATGGATTATTAAGGACATAAGACTAAAAAACAAAGCTCCTGTACCCATCATAAAATAGGTGAGGAAAAAGGCGGAAAAGTATTTTGATAATTTTCTAGATATTATACAAAAAATAGCTGCAGACATAACTGCCCCTAGAAGAAGTATAGTACCTAAAGCATTGAAGCTGGAGGAACTTGAACTATTCATGATTACAATTAAAACTACTCCTCCAACTGAAATCAATATAAAGATCCACTGAAGTAAAGGCACTTTTTCCTTCAATTTATAGGCACCTAGTAGAGTTACAGCAATAGGGATTAAAGCTATCATAAGACCAGCTTGCGAGGAAGAGGAGTATTTTATTCCATAGGTTTCAAAAGTGAAATAAGCTATTGGTTGCATTAAGGCTAAAAGAAAAATTTCCTTTAATGGTTTATTTTTAAAGTTATATGCCAAGAAATTCCCAAGCTTATCAATTCTAGATATGACAAGGATATTCATTACTATAAAAGCAAGTAAAAATCTATAGGAAAGCAAGGTAAAGGGATCAATTAGATTTAGAGCCATTTTAGAAAACAAAAAGCTTAAGCCGAATATGCTGGAAGTTATTATAGCAGCCATATATGGTAAAAAAGTTCTTTTATTTTGCATTTTACACTACCTTTTCCTATGTATTTTTAATAACAGTATTTTTTTTACAATATAAATATTATAAAGTTTTAAGTTATAAGAATCAATTGTTTCTATTATAAAAATTCATATATTTAACAGACATATAAAGAGTGTATTAAGACAAAATATGTTTATATCTAAAAAATATTATTTTGGAGGTTTATATGAAAGTTAAAGAAGGTCTTATTCCAACGATTTTGGGAACAGCTGTAACAGCTGCAGGTGCCTTATGGGATTCAAAAGAGATGAAAGCGCGATCCAATAATGATATGATGCTTATGGTTGCAGCTGGAGTGGTAGGGTTTGGTATAGCGCATATACTACTTGGTTCAATAGATTTAATGCAGAAAAAATAATTACTTAAATTAGAGGCACACCTTTTGGTGGGCCCCTTTTTTTATAAGTATGTCTATTTTCTAATCGTTTATGGAAACTTAAAAGTATATGACAATAATTATGATATAATAAATCTTATTAAATATATTAATGGGGTGGGGAATTTGACAAAAGAAAGCTATGTATTAGAGAATTCTAGACTTAAAGTAATTATTGATAAACCAGGCTGTAATTATAAAGGTTCAAGGTTTGATCATTCAGGATTTATTAGAAGCATTGTTTTAGATGGCATTCATACCTTCTGCGTTCCAGAATCTTTAAAAGAAGGGGAGGGCTCTGGAGGCTTAGGGATATGCAATGAGTTTGGCATCTTCGATGCTATGGGATACACGGAGGCTAAGGTTGGGGAGTTTTATCCAAAGATAGGTGTAGGGCTTATAAAAAAAGAAGATGATAAACCATATAATTTCTATATTCCTCATGAGTTTATTCCGTACATCATAAAAGTAGAAGAAAGTAGTAACACACTAAGATTTTTTGAAGATGAAAAAATATGTGCTGGCTATGGGTTTTCTTTCATAAAAACCATTGAAATTGAAGATAACTTTTTAAAGATTAATTATAATCTTACAAATTTAGGATCTAAAACAATTGAAACTCATGAATATTGTCATAATTTTTTTGGTATGGACAATAGTTTTGTTGGAGAAAATTATGAATTAAAATTCCCATTCCAAATAAGAGCAGAAAATGTTCCAGATATCCTTAAAATCAATGAAAATAAAATAATCTGGGGGGAGACTCCTAAGTCGGATTTCTATTGTAGGATAGAAGGATATTCAAAAGAAAAAGGTAATTCATGGGAACTAACATATAAGAAAAGTAATCTAAAAGTAAAAGAGTATGATGATTTTAAAGTAAAACTTATAGCACTATGGGGCTCCGCTCATGTAATAAGTCCTGAGGTCTTTGTAGATATCAATATAAAAAGTGGAGAAAGTATGAAATGGAACAGGAAATATGAATTTATTGTTTGATATAGAAGCATAAGTCTTTTCTTATAATAAGAGTGACGCACCTAAAGATGCGTCACTCTTATTAGCTATCGGTGCAAGTTATTTCTGATACATCCACCAAGGCATTTGTTGTTTCATTTGATAAGGATTATATTGATGATATGGATGAGGGTAGAAATTATAATAAGGATTATAGTAAGGTCTCCGTCTGTACATATCAGATCTCTCATCATCAGAGCCACTTGACTCAAACTTTTCCATGTTTTGGCAACCCATTTGGCAGCAACCTTCCATTTGGTTTGGCATTTGTTGCATCTGCATCATCTGCGGCATCTGTTGCATTTGTGGCATCATTTTGTCTTGCATATATGGGCAAGTATTATTGCCATGCATCTGCATTGACATAGGATAAAAACTCATATCTTCCTCTGAATGACTTTCAGATTTCCTATCTTCCTGAAAATCCTCAAAATTTTCCATGTCATCCCTTTCATCTCTATACATTATAAGCCTCCATAAAAATTATCTATGGTAATAAGATATGAAAAGAAGTTACATCTGATACAACAAATTTTTAACTTAATTTTTATTTTGTTCTGCACTCACTTTTTCTTCTTCTATATTCTCATAAAATGCTTTAACTCCTAAGAACTCGCCTATCACAACTAAGTAATCACCTAAAATATTATCTCTACTACTTTGGCTAAGGGGACCTTCTACTTCTTGTGCCTCTAATGTTGCAGCAATTGCAATAAAAAAATCACCTAGTAACGAAAGTTTGCTTCCATTTATATCTAGCTTACTTGCTTCCGCCTCAAAGCTGTTATCAAGTTCTCCATGTTTTATTTTATCTGCAAGTATAGAAGCCTCTAAGACTAATAAGTCTCCAATAACAACTATTTGATTCCCTAAAATCTCGATTTTTCCTGGGTCCATAAATATCACCTCTTACACCTATAATATAAAAATATTAAATATTAGTTAACAAAATAGTATATTTTGCAAAAAAAATGTAACAATAAATTTAAAGGGGAGATAAGTATGGAAATTACAAATAAAAAGAAGAATAGCATAAAAACAATACGAATAACGGAAGGTAAATATAGAATTAAAATTGCGGATATGGAAGATAAAACCGTGGCTTATGTTGAAATAAAGGATGAGGAGCAAAAAAAATGAATTGGATTGCTTGGCCTTTTGAATTTATATTTAAAAGTATAGAATTTATTTTTATTGTACTTGGAAGATTAACAGCAGTAATATTAGGATTTATATCCCTAGGCTTTGGTGTTTTTATGTCCAGACTTGGTACTATTTCTTTAATAATTGGGATATTGTTTTTATTATTTGGGTTTATGCTGATAATTAAAGGATTATTCTTTTTTTAGGAACTTCAAATAGTTGATAAAAATAATAACATAT
The DNA here is from genome assembly GCA_036507955.1 of Clostridiaceae bacterium. Classification (GTDB taxonomy): domain Bacteria; phylum Bacillota; class Clostridia; order Clostridiales; family Clostridiaceae; genus DATCIH01. The sequence goes on from DATCIH010000193.1 coordinate 3,817, forward strand.
AGTAACAGTCCATAACCTTTAGGGTTATTACTAAATTATTTGATGTTCTCAAGTCTAAGTGAATGTAGGGTTGTGAAAATAATCTAGCATGATGAACTACGATTATATAAATGCTAAAGACATACCTTTAGATGTATTCATCAGTCTGAAGCTCTATGAATATTAAGGATGACCGACTACTAGGTTATGTAGTCAAACACCAAAAGTATATGTGCATTATATTGTCATTGACAAGAAGAAAAATTCTTCGCAGGAAAGGGTGGTCAGAGGTGACCGAAATTATTGAAAGAAAAGAAGTTAAAGAATTAAAACCCAAAGAATATGCTTTCGTGATAGATATAAACGGTAGGAAATTAGCTCCAACTAACATTAATAAGGCATGGATATTGATACGCAAACATAAGGCTATTCTTATATCAAAAAACCTGTAGTTATTCAAATTAAAAGAGAAATAAAAGATACGCAGCTAGATGAATCGGAGTACATTTGTGGTATTGATGATGGCTCAAAGCATATCGGTGTATCTATTGTTCAAAAGTGTAGTACTAAAACCAAGCCTATATTTAAAGGGACTATCGAGGAGCGTCAAGATGTTAAACATTTAATGGACGTAGAAGAGGTTACAGAAGGTATCATAGGGAACATAAAAGGTATAGAGAGGCTAGATTTGATAATAGGGCTAGCAGTAAAGCAAATAATAGAATTGCACCAAGTATTAAACAAAAACGGCAAGCTACTGTAAGAGTAATAAACAGACTTAATAAATATATTAATATTACAGAATTTCATTTAGAGGATGTAGCTATCAATATAAGAGCGTTAACGCAGGGCCATAAATTATATAGATGGCAATATCAAAAATCTAATAGACTTGATGAAAATATAAGGAAGGCAGTAATCTTTAGAGATAATTGCAAATGCATGGAATGTAAAAAGACTAATTGTGTACTCGAAGCCCATCACATAACTCCTAGAAGGTTAAAAGGTTCTAACACTATAAGTAATTTAATTACCTTATGTAGTAATTGTCATGATAAAACTGAAGGCACCGAAGAATTATTTATTAATAAATATCAATCAATGATTAATAGTAAAAGTATAAGATTTGATTATGCCCAGCACGTAATGCAAGGTAAAAGTTATTTGAGAAATGAATTAAGTAAATTAGGTAACTTAATATTAACTACTGGAGGAGATACAGCAAATAAAAGAATTGATTGGGATATCGAAAAATCTCATTCGAATGATGCAATTATTGTAACTGATTTACCTGTAAATCGTGAGAACTGTAATATAAAAGATTGGATTATTAAACCTATGAGAAAAAAGTCTAAAGCTAAGTCAGAGAATATATTTGGCTTTAAGCATAGGGATTTAATAAAATACACAAAGAAAAATGGTGAAAGTTATATTGGATATATTACAGCAATGTATCTAGAGAAGAAACAGTGTAATATAACTACAACTGAAGGGAAAATATTAAAAAGATATGGATTTAAATCTTTAGAATTAATTTGGAGATTTAATAAAATATATTGCTTTTAAAATCGTATAAATACGAATATAAAACACATAGAGAGGAGTATGGTTATATTTTATTATGATTTTTAGGAGGTGATTATTATAACTCACAGGGAAACAAAAAAAGAAACAAAACAGCAAGATAACAAAAGTAAAAAGCCCGAAATAACAAGAGAAGAAAATATGGACAAAAATTTGCCTCAGAATTCTGTTAAAACTAACAGGTAATATAGACGGGGCTCATTATGGGCCCCCATCTATATTAAAAAGCATCTGTCATATAGACGGTTTGTACATCCATAATCAATAAGGACTGGTCTGTTGACCAGATTAGGTCTATTTACTTTAAGTAAGCCCCAGGAGCTTACTGCCATTAAATCAGCATAAAGAAGATCTCTAGCTTTTGACAATACATGAATATCTCTATAGAAATTTATTTCCTTCTCTTTAGAAGAATAATTTTTAGCTACTTCAGAATTAAATCTAAATACTTGATCAATATCTAAACTTTCATTTTTAACTATTGATAATAAAGGTATAGCCCGCTTCATTATCAATCTATGATTTCTGCTTAGATATACTGGGCACAAGTATTTTTTATATTTATCTTCAATTTCATTATATATTATATTTTCTATTTTATTTTGTACTTGTCCATTGTTGTTTTTTGCTACCTTTATTACGTACTTATCATTAATTCCAAAGACAATTCTTCCAGAACCTTCTCCTAAGTATTCATACTTTTTTTCTAAGGCAGCATAACTTAAGCTCAACAATTTATCATAGCAATCTTCAAGTTCCATTAAAGTCATCTCCCAAGTACATTTCTAATATTAATATATAGAGATATTAGAAATTTGCTATCATTTAATTTACGTGTTGATAATTTTAAAAGATTAAATAAGGTTGACTTTCCATTCTCTATATGATAACCTTTTAAAAGAACCTTTAAGGATGGTCCCGTGAGGCCAGGAAGGACACTATTTTATTGCTTTAATATGCCTTCCTTAGGGAAGGCATTTTTATTTTTAATGCAGATTATTACCTTTAAATTTAGCCCGAGAGGTTAAGAAGGAGGAGTTTTAATGTTAAAAGGTAGACATTTAATTGATTCCATGGATTTTTCCATAGGCGAGCTTGAGGAAATTTTTACTTTAGCAGAAAGTATAATTAAAAACCCAAGTAATTATTCTAAGATTTGTGAATCCAAGCTTTTAGCTACATTGTTCTATGAACCTAGTACTAGGACAAGATTCAGCTTTGAAGCAGCGATGCTTAGACTTGGTGGTCAAGTAATAGGCTTTTCAGAACCAAATTCCAGCTCTGTTTCCAAGGGGGAAAGTGTAGCAGACACGATAAAAACTGTTGGATGCTATGCTGATATTGCAGTAATTAGACATCCTAAGGAAGGAGCACCAAGAGTGGCAGCTATGCATTCAGATATCCCAGTAATCAATGCTGGAGATGGAGGTCATCAACATCCAACTCAAACCCTTACAGATTTACTAACTATCAAATCAGCTAAAAAAAGGCTTAGCGGCCTAAAAATAGGTTTTTGTGGTGATCTTAAATTTGGAAGAACAGTTCACTCTTTAATCAAAGCCATGTCAAGATATGAAAACAATAGCTTTGTTCTTATTTCTCCAGATGAACTTAAAATCCCAGATTATCTTAAAAAAGAATTACAACAAAAATCAGATATAAAAATAATTGAAGCTAATAAAATTGAAGAGGTTGTAGATACCTTAGATGTGCTTTATATGACCAGAGTTCAAAAGGAGAGATTTTTCAATGAAGAGGATTATATAAGACTCCGAGATAGATATATATTAGATGGAGAAAAAATGAAGCTTGCCCATAAGGATATGATAGTGCTTCATCCATTGCCAAGAGTTAATGAAATATCCTATGAAGTTGACGAGGATCCAAGAGCATACTATTTTAAACAGGCCAAATATGGAATGTTTGTTAGAATGGCACTTATTGCTAAACTTCTTGGTTTAAGTTAATTATATATATAGGGAGGTTTTTTAATGTTAACTATAAATAGTATAAAAAATGGTATAGTTATAGATCATATAAAGGCAGGAATGGGTATGAAAATGTTTAATCATCTCAGACTTGATAAGGTTGATTATACAGTAGCATTGATAATGAACGCAGTAAGCTCTAAAATAGGTAAAAAAGACATAATAAAAATTGAAAATGCAATAGATTTCGATTTTACAGTCCTAGGGTTACTTGATCCTAATGTAACCATTAATATTATTGAAAATGAAATAATAACAAGAAAAGTAAAACTGGAGCTTCCTGAAAAAGTCGAAAATGTGATTAGATGCAAAAACCCAAGATGCGTTACTTCTGTAGAAAGGTACATTCCTAATGTATTCTATTTAGTAGATGAAAATACTGGAGAGTATAGATGTCAGTATTGTGATGAGATATATAAGCTTTCAGATATGTAGGAGGTGACTTATTTGGATATTTTACTGAAAAATGCATATCTTATTGATGCAAATCAATCCTTTCAAGGAGATATATATATT
>DATCIH010000194.1:0-65544 GCA_036507955.1 Clostridiaceae bacterium
ACCAAATTTAGCAATGCCTGCTTTTTCTAAACTACCGAAACCAAACATACTTCCTACCGCATCTGCAATAAAATCGGTTGCGGCGTTGCCTGTACTTTTATTATCGCTTTGATATGCCCCAGCTTGAAATGCACTTCTTGCAGTTTCAGTAATTCTGTGAGTGATTGCATTTCTGTCTATTGATTCAGCATCATAACCTAAATTTTGAAAAAGTTTCATTCCCCATCTTGCGATAAGATTAGGTTGCTCTTTTTCTATTGCTGCATTCATAGCGGTACGGTCATTTGCATTATATGGTTTGTTGTCGTAATGGATTGCATATGCTGGGTCGTTTAACATTTTTTTATAAGCTGCATTGCCACTATTATCATTAGGTTCAATTGTATTAGGTGCAACCTTTTGAGTATCGGTGGTTGCATATGTTATAGGAACTTCATTTTTAGGTTGTAAATACTGATTCAAATAATCTAATTTGATTGGGTCGGATTTAGGAGTTGTCGAATCAAGTTCTTGACCACTAAGCATTGGTAATTGAGCCTTTATTGTTGCATCTTTTTCATTTGAAGCTTTGCCTTTTGCTACTTGCGCTGCTATTTCTGCTTTAGAGCCTGTAATATTAGTTGTGTATGGCATATTTATTTGAGCCTTACCAGTAAGAGGATTAATGCCTGTTGTTACATCTGCACCCATAGCCTTAACATCTTCATGTCCTGCTTTTAACTGACCATTTAAAGTTGATTTTGCATTATTAACTAACCCTAGCAAATAATTAGCAATATCAATATCAGCTTGGCTTGATTCAGAATCGTTAATAGTTTCACTATATTGTTTTCCTAAATCATCAAGGCTAGTTAATCTATCTTCAAATGTTTTTTTAGCGGAATCGCCTTTGCTATTAAGAATATCATTAACACTAGCAATCCCTTCCTTACCATCCGCACTATTCATTATTTTAGCTAGTGCAATTTTGGCTTTATCTGCATAACGTTGGTTATCGGTTAATACCTTTTGAGCCGCTATTTTTGAAGTTGCATCATAGCGTGCATTATCCGTTAACACCGCTTGTGCATCTTGTGCAACCTTAGTCTTATATCTTGCATTAGAAGTAGCTTGTTCAGTGTTAAAATGAGCATCAGAAACATTGTCTCTACTTGCGGTATGATCGTAATTAGATTTCCAATGAGAATCAGTTGTTGCATCCCTGCCAGCTTGATATTCTTGTGCTACTTCTTTATCAGCATAGTTTCTAGCTAAATTATCAATTACTGTTCGTTTATCATTAGCCATTGTATTTGCATTGTTATCGTAAGCTGATTGTTGAAGTTTTAAATTGCTATCTATGTTGTCCATTGCCTTAGTACGTCTTTGGTTTATAGCACCAACATATTTGTTATTAACTTGATTCATTTCTGCAATCCCTGCACCAGCATTAGAATTTGCCCCTAAACCTCTAGTTGAAATTGTATTGTTATAGTTATTTTGTGCGGTTTTATTGTTGCTATTTTGACTAGCTACTTCGGTGTCAAAATTTTGATTAGTGCTAGATTTTTGGGTATTCAAAGCGGAGGTATTACCTTTAAGTGTACTTTTTAATATAGCAATTTTAGCAGCGTAAGTTGGAGCAAGTTCTTTACTAGCTATTGCGGTTTGTGAATTTATTTTCTGTGCATAATTTGTTGAAGCCATACATAAAAACCTCCTTTATTTTGATGCCAGTGATTTCTTTAATGAATCTGCATATCTTTGGTTGTCAGTTTTTACTGCGGTTGAATCAATTATAGCCTGTGCATTGTATCTATCGTTGGCGGTTTTTAAAGCTTGTGCTGCCGTTAATTGAGCATCTTTATATCTCGAGTTATCCGTAGATTGAGTAGTAGCATATTGAGCATCAGCGACCTTGTCTCTGCCTATATTGTAATTATTAGTAGTGTTCCATTCACTATCTGCCACAGAATCCCTTCCAGCTTGATATTCTTGTGCAACTTGTTTATCTGCATAATCATGTGCCATTGTGTTGGCAGAATCTAATTTGTCAGCCCCTAAATTAGCAACATTAGCGTTATAGTCTATGTTCGCTTGAGCAATGCTACTGTCCACAGTGTTCAATGCACCTGTTCTATTCTGTTTAATCGCAGCAATGTAACGATTATTAATTTGGTCCTGTTCTGCAAGTCCTGTTAACGCGATACTACTTCGACCAATCCCCTTACTTAAATTTGAAGTGTCGAGTGAATTTTTATTAGATACATTGCTTATATTTTGATTAGTAACTTGGGTGTCATAACTTTGATTAATTCCTGTCTTTGAATTAGTTAATGCAAGTGTACTAGCGGCTAAAGAGTTCTTAAGTGCGGTAACCTTCATATTGTAAGCTGGATTAAGTTCAGAATTTGCCACCGCGGTTTGTTGAGTTATTTTTTGTGCATAAGTTGAAGACATATTAAAACCTCCTTAAAATAAAAAAAAGAACCTATCAAAGTTCTTATCCCCATATCTTTATAATATTCTTTACATCTCCTGCTATTCCGTTTTCCTTGGCATAACCTAGTCCTGTAGAACTTACAAGTTCATTCACTGAATTGGAACTCTTATAAGCTTTTTCAACAAAGTCTTTGTATATATTTACAAAAGGACTATAATCAGAACTTATTGCCACATATGTCCCATCCTTGCTAAAATCAGAACTCGAACAAGAACCTGTAGGCATTACTGAAAGATTTGTAACTTTTGAAAAATTATCTCCGTTTCTACTATAAACCGTAAAAAAAGGTGAATAACTATGCGTAACCAATAAGAAAAAGCCATCAGCACTAAAAGATACAGAATAAGAATTTCCTGGTGGTGCAGTATTAGTCCATGCTAATTTTGTAAAAGTATCTCCATTTCTTTTATATACAACAATATTTGAAGTGAGAGTATTTGTAGCCATATAAACACCATCTGGACTAAAGCAAACACCAAAACATGCGGCTAGTGGCAATATTGAAGGATTGTCCAGTTTTGTAAAAGTGTCACCATTCCTTTTATATATGACAATATAAGGATAAGAATAACAAGTTACCACTAAATACATACCATCTGGACTAAATTTTACACTTTTACTAAAACCATTCGGAAGCACCGTTGGATTTGGAAGTTTCGTGAGAACATCATTGACAATTTTATAAATAAAAACAAATGGTGTATCGAAAGTACCTATCGCTAAATACGTACCATCTGGACTAAAGCACGTACTGTAAGCTGCATCCATAGCTAAACTTGAAGGGTTTGGGAGTTTTGTAAATACATCTCCATTTCTTTTATATACAGTCACAAAAGGCGAACTACTATGTACGACGGATAAATAAACACCATCTAAACTAAAACATACACCGAAACATATATCCGGTGGTAATGTCGAAGGACTTGGAAGTTTTGTAAAAGTGTCACCGCTTCTTTTGTATATGCAAATAAATGGACTTGCATTAGACACTAATACTAAATATATCCCATCTGGACTAAAAGCAATTCCGTTAGTAGTACCTACCGATAATGATGAAGGATTAGGAAGTTTAGTTGCATTAAATTTTATATACACAGGATCGTAAATTGATAATGTTTCGCCATACAAAACATTTACACTTGATTGTCCTTTTATTATCGTTTCGCCCCCGCCTGTACCTGTTATCGTATTAACACCATCTGCTAATTCTTGAAATGAATTTGGGGAAGTTCCAGAAACCGTTCCCCCTTTGCCGTTGATAGCGGTTTTAACTATTTCTTTCCCATCAACGACACTTGTAAAAAGTCCATTCCAACCGTCTTTATCTGCCTGTGTAACATGGATTGCCGAATTCGCTATATGGTTATCGCTATTTGTTGTTTTTGGAATCATAGCCTCAACCTCGGTGGTTAACGCATCGACCGCACTTAAATCGATTCCATTAACTCTAGTTGTAAGACTATCTATTTCAGTTTTTAAACCATTAACCGCAGTAAGGTCAATAGCTTTAATAGCGATTGAATTGTCGCTAACTTTTTCGGTTAAACCAGCAATTAAGTTTGAATTTACTGTTATTTCATCTTCTATACTACTGGTATCAATAACCTTATCTATGAAGTTCTTGATTTTATCATCGCATTGTATCATTAACGCTAAAGCAACCGTTTTAGTGTCCATTAAATCACCTTCCTTTACATATCTGAATATCTGCTTTCTATTTCTATAAAATCAGTAGGATTATTCACTGATCTTACTATATCTACAAAATAAGCACGTCCGAAACATGGAATCACATTATACATAGGGTACGCGTTGTATAAATTTCCATACAATAAAGAGTTAGAATCATTTTCATCTATGCCAGTATCTAAATTCATCGCAGATGGAAAACTTTTAGTTCCGTTGATGCCTGTAATTGAACTACAATCATAATAATAATGATTATCTAATATTATTATCCCTCTGCTCATGGTTAGGTTTGGAGAAGAATTTATTTGTGTTTCATTACCGCTATCTAAATTAAGTTTATAAAGAGTATCATATCGGTGCATCGGATTATAATTATCGTATTCCCACCTTGTAAACCTACAAAAATATAAGCAATCTAAAACAATAGCCATCTCATTACCTGTTGAAATACTAGGTCCTATAGTTTTAATTAAAGTTTCACCGCTACCATCTTGACTATATCTATATAAAAGTCTATTACCGGAATCATCGTCTTTCATAGCGTAAATAAATCCATTATTAAGTGCAAAACTAACTACCTTAGGACAAAAATATGATGATAAACTCTTTTGTGTTAAATCATATATAATTATTTGGTATACATTATCCTTTTTCACAAGTGCAAAAACCTTGTTATTGTAAATAGAAAAATCATATATTTTACCTAGTGTGTAACTAACTATTGTGTCCCTTCCAGTTGCAAAACTATATTTCATTAAATAACTGTTGGTGTTATAGTACAGGTTGTTTTTATATAATTTATGAACGCAATCACTATAATTTCCATTTTTTAACGTATAATCCTTTTGAGGATAATAATATTGGTAGCCATCAATAGTAACTGGAATTTTAATTTTTAATATCGCCGAACCAGTATACTCAAAAATAGCAACATTACCATAATCAATCAAAGGTATATGCCACGTTGTTGAGCAATTACAACCAACTTCTGTATCTATAAAATAATTGATAGCACTTAACAATTCATAATCTGTAGGAGATTTTGAAATCGGTTTGCCTTGATGAACTTTCCCTGTGCAAGTAGCGGTGCTAAGTCTAGGTTTATCATCATCATTTAAAACATGATAATAAAATATTCTGTCAGTATTATTTATTACATTTATTGTAGTTCCAGCATTATCCCCTGCAACCCTTTTGCTAGAATAAATTTCAAGAAAAATAAGTTTATCATTTTTGGGAATTATTTCGATATAATATAGGCCTTTTATAAGAATAGCATTTGGAGTAGTTTTAATAGGGAAATATTCAAATTGAACAACACGATCCCATCTATAGTTGCAATAATACTTTCCGTTAAGCATTTCTAATTTTATAATGAGAGAAACAACACCATTATAAAAAAGTGTAGCATTTGTAGTTGAACCATCGGCACAACCTATTACAAAAACACCTGATAAACTATAACCAGAATGTAAGGCTGCATATAGATCAGCTTCTAATTCTAATACAGGAACAATTTTAACTCCTCTGCCCATATTAAAATCTATTTCTTCCAAAGTATTAACATCAACCACTTTTTTTATGTTTTTACCTTCTGTATCTCTGATTGCACTTAAGTGTATAATACTGTTATCATCATAAGCAACAACAGGTTTATCTTCTGTACTAATATCAATGCTCGTTATTCTTTTTTTAGGATTAAGACTATCTATATTTTGATATAAATAGTCCATATTTTCGTTTATTGCCTTTAAACTCAAAGGTGTAGTGTCTTTTATAGAATTTTTAACATATCTATTCATAGAATACCTCTTATCTTAATATTGATATTTCTATAGTGCCATCGGAAAGTTTGTCAATAAAACCGTCTGCATTTCTTGAAACACAATAATTTTCAGTCTTTCCATCTTCATAAACAACATCGAATATATCGGGACTTGTAAAATTTATAGTGCCGACATTTTGTGAATCTAGTGCTTCATTCAAATGTGTGTACAAATAATCAAAATTATCATTTAATCCCTTTAAACTTTGTGGTGTAGTATCTCTCATTTGGTTTTTAAGGAATCTATCATTGGCCATTTTAACACCTCTATATTGAATACATTACTTCTGTTTGCTTAATTGTAAAATCTGAACCATTAACATTTTGAAATTTAAAACTTATTACCTTGCCTTTGTTTTTTAGTTTTACTTTGTAAGGTGTGAAATCAGTAGTTAAAGCTATAGTTTTGGTTTTAATCTTCTTTTCTGAGATAACACTAAGCAATATAGAGCCTGTTCCTTTTGCTACGAAATGCAACGATTGAACACTCTTTTTTAAGTCTAATTCTCCGAAAGTATAATCTCCTGTATGCCAACTTGCATCAATTGTTCTAGTATTGAATGTGTTAACCGTTTCATCATATTTAAATACTTTATTCTCTTTGTTAATAAACAATAATTCACCGTTTTGTACTAAGAAATCATTGACCTCAAAACCTCTTTTAACCATGAAAGTATCGTTAATCATATCGTACTCGATGATTACATTATTATCCCAAACCGAATCCGGTCCTTTTATAGCCAAAATATATTTGTTTTTAAATATGATCGCGGTTGACACTCCCATATCAATCGAGCCACGAGGTATAGCTTTAAATTCTTCTTGAATCTTTTGAGATAAATATTTTATACTTACACCATTGAAAAGAAAAATTCCAACATCGGTTGCAAAGAATATACCCGAGTTGTAACTTCTAATCGTCTTGTTACATATCGTACCTTGAACATTATCCGCTATTTGTGACACTGTGTAATTAGCCGGACTACTACCGTATATACGATAAATATTATTAGTTTTAAATACAATAACATCTTCAAATAAACCTTTAATTCCAACTATAATCCCATTATCCCATGTAGGAATTTCGATAAATCCTCCATGTTGATTTGCTTGACCTTCTGCAATCGGCATTGTAAAGTCCTCTGGATCAAATGCAGCACTAAACCATACAGTATTAAATAAACTACCGCCGCATATCCACAATCGTTCTTTATATAATTCTAGAAATTGACCAGCGGGAGCTGAGTTATCATCGCTAGCAACAGAACCCGAACCATTCTTTTTAAGTCTTCTCATTTTATTAGAAGCAATTCCGGCAACACTAATATCTATATCCTCAATTACTTTTACAACCGTCCATATATTAGACATAATTGTCATAAACTTCTCACCTGTTTGATAATTTACAAAATCGGCAACGGAGCTATTGTCGCCAGCATCATCATCTAATATTTTAACGAATGTATTGTCTCGCTGATTTAAAATATAATTATCGCCTTTTAAATCGTTGACAAGCACAATCCCTAATTCTCCATTGAAATATTCTGTATTTGCATTATAGTAATTATATAAACATCTAAGTTCAATACGTAAATCTTCATTATAAGTACCAAAAAAAGCAGGATTAAAAACCGAATATCCTTTACATAAACTCAAATTGCCTTTATTTAGGTCACAATTCTGTGATTCGGAAGCTTCGTTTAATTTTAAGTATTGAGCATCAACATATTCATTAATACCACCATCAAAGGCTAATGTCATTCTCTTTTCAGCCATGATTTTACCTCCTTATAAAACATCAATTACGTCTGAATAATCCGAAACATAACTGTCTCTTGGAATCGAGTTATAAACACTCATATACAAGTCGTAATAGAGTTGATTATCTGTTATTAGAAACAACGCATAATACATTAACCCTTGATGATAAATCGCGCTTATAGTAGGAATATCGGTATCAAGTTTAAGTTCTATAGGCTTAATACCATACACAAGTTTTATATTGGTTACATTGCAACCTAACAGTACATCATCTCTTATCATAATTCCGTTTGCTTTCAATTCAATGTAATGACGAGGTATTTTAATAATAGTTTCATTAGAAACTTCCGTTGGTGAAATTATAGTAATGCCATCTTCTGCGTAAACTATTGGAATGATTTCCGTTGCGGTTACATAAAGTGAATGATAAGTCAGAAAGTCTGCTGGTAACTCTAAGGTATTAGTAAGAGGAATCAAATAATTTTGTTCTCCTATACTGCAATCTTTTTCTGCAAATACAACATAAGCTTGATTAATAGCACTTTTAATTAATGCCATTTCCGAATTTTCATTCCCTTTTAATTTGAGTTTCCCTTTTATAACATCTTGAATATCTTTAAATCTCATTGTTTAACCTTCGGGTTTGTTATTCCAATTATAGAATTAAACTCACTCAAAAGGGAACTTGCAGCGGTAAAATTATTAACTAATGTTTGATAATGGTAAGCACCATAAGCGGCCAACACACTATGGAAAATAGCTTTTGCTTCTGGTTCTTTATCTCCATCTAATTTTAAATCCATGTCTAATGGGATATAATTATAAATCATTGTCAAGACACCTACCAAGTCACTATCGCTTACCAAAATATAATCATCACCTATATAAAAATCATTCTCTGATAGTTTCATTCCATCGGAAGTTAGCAGCATTGATAGAGATAGAAAATCTATCGGCATACTTGAAGGAATATTTAAAACTGTTGTGATAGTTGAAGTCTTGAATTTTTTACTTTGTGTAGCGATAAGCTTTATTCCTGCATTAATTCCAGCCATAACGACTGATTCAATTTGCTTATCTCCTTCTTTAGCATTTATACGATTCAATGCTAATTTATATATTTCTTTAAGCTTCATTTTTGCCACCTCCATTATTCGCAATCATATTAAATTCATTTAAAAACATTGTTGCTGATTGATATTGCTTTTGGCTTAAAGTGTACGAGTATGAAGCATAAGCCGCTAACGCAATACAGTAAATATCTTTTAAATCTATTGTAGCGGTTACATCCGTTATTTTAACAGGAACAAAAATATATGTTAAATCGAATGTTCCGCTTGTTATATCTTCGATTTTTGGAATAACAAGGTCACCAATTAACTCGTAATCCGTTATCGACATAACCCCATACACTGAATGTTTTAGTTCTACTAAACCAAAATAGTCAGTAGGAAGTTTTATTTTTTCGGCATAAGGCAAGGTTGCTACTTTGGTTTTTTTGTCTTTGGTCATTGCAAGTAGTCCGATACCTTGATTTATTGATGCAGTAAAGATCGTATCCATTTGAATGTCTGCATCTGTTCCTATTTCGGGTTCTTCATCAACCCTGTAATATGCTAAATCTAAAATTTCTCTAAGTGTCATTTATTCACCGCCTTTTGTATTAAAATAGACACCCTTTCGAGTGTCTTAAATTGTAATATTTAGTTACTGTAGTTGTTGCATTGCAATTTATGAAATTCATTATAATAATTTTCAGCATCTTTTCTAGCTTGAATTGCTTTTTCTATCGTTTCAAAACTTCCTAAATGCTTTTTAACACCATCGCGTGTTATGTGTGCGCGAAAATGTGTTTTACCACTAGTACATACACCTTTGTGCTTCAATTTATTGTTTTTATTAAGGCTTCTATTTTGTTCTTGTATAAAATAGTCTGCCCATCTACAGTTGCTAGGTGAATAATCCTTTAATGGATTAATTCTATCTATCGTTAGCTTTTCAGCATATCCATTTTCTAAAGTCCATTCGAGAAAAGGCTGAAAATCATTTTCCCACTCTTTACAAACTCTAATGCCCTTGCCACCATATCTTTCATAATTATCAGTTTTAGGATTATTACACCTATTCACCATACATTTATATATTCCATATATTCTTTTATATTTTATTGTATTACCTTTTTGAGTATGTCTTTCACAACCACAACTTTTATCCGGTTTGCGTTTAGGTAAACCTATTAAGCGCGACTTTTGCAAAACGATTTCATTTCCACAATCGCATTTGCATAACCATGAACTCCCTCTATTATCTTGATAATTTAATTTTACAACAGTTAAATGTCCAAACACTTTATTGGTTAAATCTACTGTTTTTATATCAATCACCTCTTACATATATTGTAACATAAAAGGTGACGTAATACAATACTTTTACGAATCAATGTTGCACATTTTTTTCCTATTATGAAACTATCCATTAAACACCAACATGTGATAAAGCAATTTGACCAGACGCTTGTACTTTTGCTCTACCCCAAACTGTTACACCAGATGTAGTTAACTGGTACTGTATAATTACTCTATTATTTGTTGTAGTTACAAACTGTACTGCATAACGAGTACCAGTTCCACCTACTTCATCAGTGCCTAAAACAGCTACTGTAACTATCCCTGAAGTATTACCAACTCGACTAATTACTCTTTTATATCTAGCATACATAGCACCAAAACTATAATCATATCCACTAAATTCAATGTCAATCATAAATGCTCCACCTTCGTTAGCAAGCAAATCAAAGTAACCTAGCGTTACCCATGTCCCAACAACATTAGCATAAAATGGTGTCGTAAATCCATGGTCTACTTCGCCTGATTGACTTGGCCAAGATGAAAGTTTACGATTATCTCTTACTAAATCAACACTAGTCATTGAACCAATATTTTGTTTAGCTATATTAACGCCTTGCGTTCCTACGCCAGTATCATTCCCACCAGCTAAAGTAACTAATGCACCAGTATATACTGCTTTTTGCCAAATATTTGTGCCAACAACAAGATTGTGCATATTGTAAGCAACAATACCACCACTTGGAACACCCTTAAAAGTACAACCCCCAATATAAACATTTCCTATATTATCTGCGTGTGTAGTGTCGGCTGAACCAATAAGCATAGCAACCGCACTTGTCCCAGAGCCTTGAAATACAACACCATTAAATGTAAGATCATACATGCCGCTTAAAAGAGATGAACCCTTTTGACCTATCCGAACAGGAGCAACACTACAGGAAGATATTCCTCCACCAATAACCATAAATTCAACGGTTGTGCATCCATCGGCAACCATAATATCTAAACCATAATTAAAAGCACCTATGCCACTTGCTCCTGGTCCTGTTCCCGCAACAATTTTATTGTTTGACCAACGGATTCCACCACCACTTTCCCATCTTACTGCGGAAATTGCATTAGTTTTTCTCCCCAACATAGCGACAACGCAATTACATATGCCTTGGTCTCCGAAATCTCCCTCTCCAGCATTATCGTTTAAAAAGTACATTCCATAATTAACTGGGTCATAAAAATGGCAAGAGTCTATTGTTCCAAATCTGCCTTCGACTTGTATATCATTAAAAAATCCTTGAACTGTAACCCTAGATAAAGCATGGTTATGTCCTGAGTTCATTTTAATTCCAGTACCTGCGGTCGGGTTGCCTATAAATGTATTTATTACCGCAAAATCAACTAAAATTGTTCCTGCTGAATTAGTTGTTAAACAATCAGCAGTTGCGGATGAACAACGAAACCCACTAATAGCAATTCCAGGGAACGTTCCACCTTGATTAGTGGATATTAGTCTACCACCAACACCACTTATTTTTAATGTTCCATTTACCATAAGTCCACCGCTCGGAATATAATACATTCTAGTAAGCCTAACCTCGCCACCAATTGCAACCGCTCCATCAATAGCTTGTTGGACAAAACTTGTATCGTCTACGCCAGCACTATATGTTGATGATGCACCGTAATTTTCAGGCATGAAGTATGTCACTTTTTTAGCCAAGTCCGACGTATTAGATTCAAGTTGATTCTCGATTTTATTCATATTTATAGCATTTACATCGGTAGTTCCGTCTACCCAGTTTGTTTTGGAATAACTCATCTTGTTTCACCTACTTTAAACATTCCAACTTTACACATACCAGCTTTAACCGTTGTTCTAACTGGCGTAACTGGTGTACCTTTCTTATTGTTTTTCAATATTAAATTTATTAGTTTAATATCCATTATGACAACCAATATCTAACAATAGACGTACCTGTTAAGGTCTTGTAATAGAGTTTATTAAATGTGTCTCTTCTGTCCTGCAATGGGATTGTTTCACCTGTTTTATATGTTTGATAATTCGAATTATCATTTATACTAATTTCAACGTCTGCATCAACTGCAAGTATTAATGTAGGGAAAAGATTACTACTTAATGCGATGCTTTGTTCTGTAGCGGTTGCGTAAAGTTTGCCTGTTTTAACCATGATAAAAACCTCCTATTAAATAAAAATAAAGGAAGGACCTAAGCCCTCCCTTTTTGATTAAGCTGATGGTGGAATGTTACCAATCACCCATCTCCAATCATTCCAACCGTTGCTAAATCGCATATAGCCTCGAATCATCCAATTGTCTGTATTTAAGTCAACCCATGATTTAGTTTCAAGTGGTGTTCTGTCCACCCAAAAAAGGTTCTTCGCTTTCCACCTGCTATCTAACCCGTACCAACTTGTAGGATTATCTAGGAAATCGGAAATGATAACCTTGTACTTAGAGAACTTAGGATTAACATTACCATTAGGAGAATCATAACCGTTCGGTGTACCTAAAATTTCCCAAGCAACATCTCTCAATTCAAATGGTACAACAATTGTGTCCATCTTGAAATTACCTTTGATACCACTATCAGTAACAAAATTCTTAAACATGTTTTCGACAAGTGTTAAATTCGCTGGTGTAAGTGGTAAAGCGGTTAAGTTACTTTGAACTTTACCCTTCTTGGTTTTTGAAGGATGAGAAGTTGAACATAATTCTTTACCATCTGCACCTAGCAGACTATAAGACTTTCCGTTTGCAGTAGTGTACGCGGTTTCAGTACAATAGTTGAAAGGTAAATGAACAAATCTTTCTTTAGTTCTATTTGCGCTATCCATGAGTGTACCTGCTTGATTCTGCATATCTATTAATTGAGCATCATCAATAGTTTCGCGTTTAATTTGAATACCCTTCTTGAAAACTTCGGGAGTGAATGTCTTAGTGTAACCTTCCTCCATACCCTCGAATGGAACCTCTGCATCTGTCATTTCAAACTCGCCAATGCCTGTCATTCCTCCGATACTTTCTGAATAATGCTTAGAATCCTTTACTGTATAAAACTCTTTAAGTAATGAATCTTGAGCGTTATCCGATTCCTCTTTACTCATATATGCCATAAGTGGACCTTCAAAACGTCCAATCGCTAAATCTATTTTTCCTGCGGTTGCTTTAATAATCAACTCTATCAACTCCTAATTTTTATTCTTTTGCATTAAAAAAAGCCTTAGATTTCTAAGACTTTAAAATGTTATTACCGCTCTGTTCTTAACTGGATTATATGAAACAATTTCGATTGCTCCTGTTGTTAAATTGCCACTGTCTATGCTCAAACCATCTGAGGATATTGCTACAGTTTGCATTCCTACAACTGGTGTTCCTGTGCCTGTTACATCACATTTATATTTATTATCTTTCCTGATTTTGAGATATTCCGTTTTTACGCTAATTCCTCCTGCGGTGTCTGCATTTAAAATCGCATAAGGTGTAACCAATGGTGTAGCTTTTGTAAGCCTACCAGCAACCACCATAACCAACTCACCACTAACACCCGTTTCATTGTCCTTCATTAGTATTGAACTTTCTGTATTCATATTGGGTACATAGATTGCACTGTGAAAATCGAACATTTTATTACCTCCTTGTTTCTATTGCATATTTGCTTTGACAAAAGCCATGGCTTGTTTTTCTGTGAAGCCCATAGACTTATAGGTAGACATTGTTTCTGCATCAATGAAAGTATCGTTTGAAGCACTAGAGTTACTTTCTTTCTCTGTCTTTAGGTGCTTCTTGGAGTTAAGCTTATTTAGTGTCTCTTGTCTTGCTATTTCTTTGGCTTTTTTGGTAATTTTTTCTTTGATTTTTCCTTCATTAACTAATTTGAAAGCATCCATTAATTCGTAACCTTTCTCATACTTAGCCCAAACTTCATTGCTTATATCTTCTGGCTTTGTGATTAGATCAGGGAATGCTTTTTCTAAAGCGGTGTATTCAACTAATAATTTTTCATCATCAATAGGCTTTTCTTTAATTTCTTCCTTAGGTTCAATGACTTCTTTGGGTTCTGCTATCTCTGCGCCTTTTGTGATAAATTTTGCAGCGGCTAACATTGCAGCATAATTAGGATCAAGTGATATAGCATCTTGAATGGCTTTAACATCATAGCCTTTCTCTTCAAGTTCTTTGACCTTATTGTCCATAATCTGCGTATCCATCATTTTCCTATAAGAATCAAAATCCTTAACCCCAACATCGCCAAAATTCCTAACCGCCCATTCATCATTTTCTTGCTTTAGTTTTTGAAACTCTTTCTTTTGTCTTCTAAGTTCTGCGAATGCCGCATTAGTTTTATCAGATTGTTTGATTTCGTCTGGGGTTTCTTCAAGTTCTTCAACTTCATCCTCAACAACTTCCTCAACTTCATCTTCGAGTTCTTCAACCTTTTCTTCTTTTTCCTCAACATCATCTCTTAACCAATCAGGAACATCATTATTCCTAACACCATTAAAGAGGTTTTCTTCGTCAACATTATTTTCAATCGGTTCGGTGGTTTCCGATTCTTCTACACCTGTGTCGGCGAATAGTTGTAAATTCATTATTAACTTTGGTTCTATATCAGCAGATTTAGCGGCTTTCTGCATTTCTACGCTTGATTTTTTATTCATGTATTTCCTTTCTAAATCATGATTTTCGCCCTTTTCATCTGGGGATTTTAAAGCATGACAAAATACATAGTCTTTGCTATGTGTCATTGCAAGCGAGTGCTTACTTGCCTATACGGTAATTTAAAACATAAACAAACACTTGCAAAATAAAGAGCATAAAAAAAGAACTTACAATTAAGTAAATTCTATTTGCCACTCTTACCAGTTCTTAGATCGTTTCCAGTAATCCATACAGAAGTTTCTGTTGGCGCTCCTGTAGCTGAACCACTTACACCTCTGCCACTTACGGGCATTTGTTTACCGTTGTTACTGTTGTTACCATTGTCTTTAGCCATTAATAACACCACCTTTCATATATCGAATTGCAGTATAGGCAGAACCCTGCGTTAATACATACTCTTGACTTTGTGTATTCTTAATGCTCACTTATTGAGGAACTCTTACCTCGCCTATACTTTTAATACGCTATTAGTCTTCTTGGATTTGATTCTGTATCTATGTGGGTACCAGGAACAAACGTTAAAGCTTCTGCAATTACATAAGAACCATCTGGATTTTTCTGTTGTGTAGTAACTTGAACAATGCAACCAGTTTGGGTATTGCATATCTTTGTAGATTTTAGCCAGCCTTGTTCTTTGCTTGAAGCCTTACATAATAAAGCAAATGTATCGCCATCACCATATACAACTAAATCTGATATATTTGCTTTAGCACCTCTAACCTCTGTAATGCCTAAATCTTTTTCTTTCATAATAATTCCCCTTTCCATTAACAACCTTTGAATTGATTCAATCCTTTGCCAAATGTATTCTTAGTTGTTTTCTTTTTAGTTGCTACTTTCTTTGTTGGTGTTTTAGCAGCTGCTTTTTTCTTAGTAGTCTTTTTACTTGTTTTAGGAATCGCAATTACTGTTGCATTTGGTTTAACCGCCATTGCGGTAGAATCAGCTTTCTTTTTCTTCAAGTTTTTAATCATTAGGTTAAATTGCGCTTTATCCATTATTGTCACCTCCTTGTTGTTGTTCGGCATTCATCATGCTATCCAAATGTTTTTGCTGTTCACTAGGTGTTAAAGAGAAGAATATTTTCTGCTCACTAGGTGTTAACTGTGCAATAATACCAGCCAATTCATCGGGATTAGCAGTATGTTGTGTTGCTACGTTGCCCTGTGCTTGCTCTTGTGGTTGTTGCCCTTGTGATTGTACCTGTGTTTCTGCCTGTTGTTTCGCCTGTTCTGATTGTTGTTGCAACTGGTTTTGTTGTTCCTGTTGTGCCTGTGCATCTGCTTGTTGTTGCTTTATACGTTCCCTTGCTCTCTCTAAGATAAATGAAGACATCGGTATACCCAGACTATCCATTATCATCCAATAGTCTATTGCATCCGCTGCGCCCTGTTCTAATGCTTTATCGGCGACTTGTATCATAAAGTTTTTATCTTTAGCCATTCCTGCATCTGCGTTGATGTAAATATCAAAATCGGGGTAATAATATTCGCCCGCTATGTCTTTCTTTAAGAGCAAGGACTTATCAAAGTAACCATACTCAATTTCTGCTGCACTCTTAACTCTGTACGGAACTTTATCATCATAATAAGCAATCAAGAAATCATAATACAATTGATACAACTCTCTGAACGCAATATATTTTTCATTGGTCTTTATGTTAAGTCTCGTAGCGGTATTAGCAGATAAAGTCTCTAGTGCTTTACCACTTAAAGTTGATGAATCTGCCCTGCCTTGGCTAGCTTCTGTAACTCCAACAATATCTTTAGCGGCCTGTAGTTGTAAATTAAATAATTCCATCGCACCATTATTAGGTGTCTTGATATCAATCGCTTTTAGGTCGCCAGTTGGGTCGTCTGTTTCAAGTATTTGTGATTCTGCATCTTTCAACTTAGACATCAAGCCAGAATTTTTTCTTACTATAATCTTAGTAGTACCCTTATTCTGTTTGCGTTCTTCCTTAGTTATCAGCCTCTTAATACTATCTTGCTGACGTTTAACTATCTGACAATCACTCACACCCAAAAATGATTTTTCTTTTGGAATGTTATACCACGCAATAAAAGGAAAGCGTTTTGGCACTCTCCTTTCTACGGTAACTGTATTTGTTTGTGGCGGTTCCACTGGCATATTTTGAGGTTGCTCGCCATTAGTCTGACCGTCTAATTGATTAGGTTCTTGTGAAGGTTGTTGACCTTCTGATACTGGCATTGAATCTGTTGGTTGTGTAGGTTCTGCCTGTTCAACATCTAATGTTTCCATATCTTCAATGTTGCCAGCTTCATCCCTTGGATAATAAAACTTAGGTAAATCCCTTATGATAATTTCGTTTGCCCATGTTAACAGGCTAACTTCGTTATCTTTATCTTTATACCAACACTCTACGACACTTACCATATCTTCTGTTTTACTTTTGCTTTCTTCTCCGAAATTCTCTAAGTCTCCATATTCTGAACCTTCATTAGATAACTTACTTCTAAATTCTTCACCGTAAATTCTGCAAACTTGATCTAATGTTTTATTTTCTATCTGAAAACAATAGTCCATGTCTTCAATCTTGATTACATTCGGTTGAGGAATAAAGTTAATAGGATGAGGATTAGTTGTTTCAAGTCTACCTCTATACGTGTGACCATTATAATCGGGATTAAATGAAACTTTGAGGATAGACATACCATTCTTTTTAGTAATACGTTCATTCTCGCTGACCATCTTTTGTAAGTTAGAACCTTCACTCATATATGTTAGCATGCCCTCTATCATCTTTCGATTCTCCATACCATCAGCAGATTCTATTGCTGATACCGCTGGTTTAGGTACTGCAACATCAATTGTTCCTTCTATCAATTGCATTGTTATGTTTACATTACTATCTAATTCCTCTGCAGAACTTAATTCCTTTCTACTGGACATGAAACCTTTTATTTTTGTATCTTCTCTAGCATCGTGATATTGTGCATCCCATAAATTGCTATAAGCCCTGAAAGAAGAATGAGAGGACATTGCTTCGTTGAGTTTCCGTTTCCATCCTAAAAGTTTATCATTAGTTTCTTTTTTCTCTTTAACATCTGCTTGCTTACCTTTGATTTTTTTAACGATTTTCTTTACTAAATTATCTGCCACTTTATCACCCGCTTTCTTTTAGGATTATGTTAATTTTCTATTTCTTCTTCCTGAGTGCTTTGAAGCTTTCTATAAGACGTTTATCTTGTTTGTAAGTACAGAAGCTATATAATAATCCTATTATAAAAATTACTAACCACAACCACCAATACTTAATAAGCAACTCGCCTTGCGTTAGGTGTATGAAATCATTTAACATTTAATCGCCTGCCATTTATGTGTTTATCTATAAAACCTATAAATAAAATAGCTCCTAGTATTTTGATACCATTAAACCCATTTCTCATTGTTATATTAATGTTAATGTTAAAAATAGCAATACTAGCTACGACGGTAACAAAAACAAAAAGTCCAGTAAAAAAGAACCCTAATAAATTTTTTAATATCTTCTTTAACAATATATCGCCTACTTCCAGAAAAATTATGTGCATGGATAAACCATATTTGTTGCTTATGTTATAAAGTCTATACTTTTAAGCTCTATTTGTTATTTCATCTTTATACCAACTAGGTTTACCATCTTTAATCAGTAACTTTAAATTTCGCATTATATTTATAGCAACATCACAAGCCTCATCATCAACAATAGTAGTTTTAAAATTAGCCATGATGTAATCCGCTAATTTATCTATTTGTTCTTTCTTTTCATCTTTTAGTTGTTCCTCGCAATCAACTTGAATATTTCTTCTGCCAACTATTTTATTGTTGTAAGCGGTTGTTATATCTGAATGTGATAGAATTTGTTTTTCTGTTGGTTCCTCGAATATCTTTTTCAGAGAGTTATATATTCTTGATTGTGTTTGGTCGCATTTTTCTCTACCTTGAACTTTCTCTTTAGCTAATAGATAAATGCTCAACAATTCCGATTCATCCATTGCCACATTATAATTAACTACTGTACTTAATTTTTCAACTTTCATACAAATACACCCCTTTAATTAATATTTTACCCTCACCATTTGCCCTAGAATCCATTGTTAGCGTACAACCTTTATGGTTATACCTTCAAAATTCTATTCTTGCGGTGGAGGTATGCCACTAAACCCTTTAAACTAGCCATTCTATTTTTAACAATATTTACAACAAAATCTATAAATTATCGCACATCTATGTAGTGAGAACTAGCTATGCTTTATGTAAATGCGCTTATTGTCTACGTGCTAAGTAATCTTCCATTGCTTTCGGATCAGCAAGTAAGTCCGCTTTTAAATCCTCTGGAAGTTTATCTAAGAATGATAAATCCTTGGTGCGTGTAATGTATTTAATTTGTTGCGCCCTAGCTTCTTCAGCTATCATGTCACTAAATAATATATCATCGTGCTTTCCAGACTCCGCATCAGGTCTACCCTCTTTATTGATAAAGGTTAAGCATTCATTTAAAAAATCAATGTCATTGAACGAATCAATATTATCTCGAATCAAAACAACTTCTCTGTCTATAATTAATGGCCTTGTATTTCCATCTGTCTTAAATCCATATTTACGTTGATATTCACCACTTATACTGTCATATCTCTTACGAATATATTGTTTATGATAACCCAACCGTTTAAGTTCTTCTATCGGGAATGTATTAAAATTACTCTCTATGCTTATGAGAGCATGGTTGTAATACTGTCCGATACAATAACATTGGTGTGCGTATGTGTCAGATTCCATGTAAGCGTGAAGCGTTAAGCATCTGTTACCAGTAATGTTATTGATAACCGTACCTGTAAAGTAATCCGAACCTTCGCCCTTAGTATCCCCACCAAGCACATACGGATAACCAGCAATACATTCTTCATATAATTTAATGTAACCATTGCTGCTTTCAACAAACTTAATTGTCTTATCCTTAATCTTATTCTTAGTGATTGCATCATCCCACTCAAAAACAAACGAACCTACTTTATAAGGTTTTTCAGCATACTTGGACTTAAGTACCATCTTACGTAATACAATTTTTTCTTTATCGAATATACATAAGCCACTAGCAATAAACGCTTCATCTGCAGAACAAGGATATTCTTGCTTCATATCACCTTTAAAATCTTTCCATTGGTTAAAATACCAATATAACTGATTAAAATTGAGCTTTACGTTATCGAGCAACCACTTACACCTATAGTAAGCCCACTTTTCGTTTTCTACATCTGTGTTTTCTTCTGCATTTGTAATGTTACTCTTAAAATTAGCTTCTGTAATATCACTCTCAAAGTTTTCTACATATTCAGGAGTGTCCCACCATTCAAAGAATAAACATTCCCAATTGTTGTTCTCTTCCCATAATTCGAAAAACTCATTGATACCATTTGCGGTGCTCTCAAGCACTTTGATTGAATTTTTAGTAAGTGCAGGTTTAAGACCAGTTAAAATACTTTTAAGATTTAACCAGAAACCGCATTCACTACCATGAAAGAAATTAAGTGTTTTTGACCTACCAGCATTTTTACTGCCTGCGGTGCTTACTCTCCATCTGCTATTAAGCTTTTCAAAGTGCAACTCTCGCCTATTGTTGTATTTTTCTGTTGGTTTTAGTTGAATCGGTAAAGTATCATAAGGAAATTTTGCCTTATCACTAAATATAGCTTCCGTATTGTCCTTTTCATCTGCTAGTGTGAAGCCCGAAAAGTTGCGTTGAGTAATACTGCATGCTAATTGATAAGCGGTTATAATACTCGTAAAACCCTGCTGGCGACCTTTGAGTATGAGAAAATTAAGATATAATCTTTTCCCATTGTTAAAATCATCTTTTGCAACATTTAGTATATCCAAGAATTTAACCTGGACCATATTAATAAAGAATGGTACTGTCTCCTGTTTTTTATTTACAATGACAAAACACATCTCAATTAAAAATTCTGGATTGGTTTTAATTTCAACTCTAAGGTCAGCTCCATTTCCACCAACAATATATTCCGCAATTGCAGCTACAAACATATTGTCTTTATCAATATCCTTATACCTGGACCACATCTGTTTACGTTTTTTAATTATATCTAAAGCTTTCATACAATCACCTTTTCTATCCATTAT
Organism: Clostridiaceae bacterium; assembly: GCA_036507955.1. Classification (GTDB taxonomy): domain Bacteria; phylum Bacillota; class Clostridia; order Clostridiales; family Clostridiaceae; genus DATCIH01. The sequence continues at coordinate 20,924 of DATCIH010000194.1, forward strand.
GTTAAATTGGATTATACATTTATATATGTTATGTTAAATTTAACTACAAGTATTATAGCCATATTTAACTAAACCTAGTTATGCCAACGTTTATAGAACATTGACCAGTTTAACACAATATCTATTAAGTTAAACTCGACACCCTCACCATTTACCTTGTAATGAACTTTAAGTATGCAGCCCTTATAGTTGCACCCCTAATTATGCAACCTTTTTAGTGCAACCTTTTTAGTGCAACCTTTTTTATTCTAAGTAATCTTCAAGTTTTCTACCAATAGTTGCATTTAGATCGACTTCTTTACGTTCTCGCCATTCAGCTGGTTTTCTATTTGCAAGCCAAAACTTTATAGCGGTTACGTCAGGTGATAAATGTTTAGTTACTACTTTAGTAACTGCAATTTTATGGTTACCCTCATCATCTCTAATTGCTTTACCATCTGGGTTATACAAGGGTTCTTCTGTAATCTCCTTGTATGTATAGCCCTGCGCTTTCTTATATAGTGCATTCTCTATAATGATGTCCGTTACTTCCTTGCCAAACTTAAAAGCGTTAGCCAACTCGATATGTTTATTCTTATAATCATACAAAGTCGCAACATTAATACCTAAGTTATCTGCAACCTGTTTATTAGATAATCCATTTCTTACCCACGCTTCTATTAATGTAAGTTTTTCTCTAATCTCTGGCCATCTACTTCTATTACCTACTGGGTTTGAAGGTGCAACTATTATCTCTACAGGTGCAACCTTTTGTGCAACCTTTTCGATTCTAATTGTTTTTACAGGTGCAACCTTTTTAGCTGCAACCTTTTCACCTCTCAACCAGTTCTCTCTATGTTTCCAACTCTTTAAAGTATTAACACCAATACCATACTTACTTGCTATATCCTTATATGTCATGCCTTGCTTATAGTCTTTGCCTGCTTGCTCTCTCACATCTGACATAGTATTCACTTCCTTACTCTGCGATCACACCCTTATGCTAATTGCTTTAATCGTATTTATATCCACCCACACATAAAAATAAGCACCCATTAAATTAATAACGAGTGCTTTGTCCTAGGGGGACTATATATTTATATAACTAAATTATACCATATTGATTTCAACGTAGTGAATAAATTTCCATACAATTTTTATACAATATTTACACAATAAAAAGCAAAGTGCAAAATATGCCCAATGCTAATTGATTCATATTAAGATTTTAAATATATTCGTTATATCAGCACCGTACTTTTTAGTTACTTCTATTAGTTTTTTAAATTTAAGCTCATACATCTCCATCGGGTTTTCTTTAAATATCCCTCTTTTATTTTTACACATAATTTCAAACTCAAACATCCCAAATTCTTTTTCCCAAGGCTTTTCATCATCAAAATTCATATATTTTTCATAGCCTTTCCCATCCTCTAAAATAATAAACTGATTTAGTTTAACAAATTCACTTCCGATGTTTATTATCGAATGTCCTTCACCATTATCATTTTTTATAACAGTTTTTTTATTCTTTATCATTTTAACACCCCTTTTATAATAATGGCGGTTTAGGTCCGCCAACCTTATCTGCTATTAAGTCAATAAAGGTTTGCCATGTCCTCTGAATATTTGACTACCATGTAATTCCCTTATCTTATCCATGCTTAACTCTTTATAATGCTTCTTTGCTGAATCTCCTAGACTCCATGCTATTTTTTTCTTTCTCCATCTAAATCCTAACTCTTTAAATATTGTTGTAAAAGGTTTTGTATTTCCTGTTAGCCATATCCAACTACCGCATATTTCAATTTCTAATCCTTCACAGTTAATCAGTTTTTCGATTACGTCCTTGAAGTTCTCTGCATATTCATATTCGCTATAATCTACATTTGCAGTATCTTTTAATGTCTTGAGCAATTCATCATACTCACCGTTTAATGTTTGCATCGCTTCAAGTGTGCCACCCTTATCCGGGTGATGTAAGAAAGCTAATCTCCTGTACTCCGTTTTCAACTCTTCAATAGTTTTAATATTTTTTAAGAATTTCATAATTAATCCCCCTCAAGATTATTTAATAACTAACTTATATTCTTATTGTATATCACATGACATACATTGTCAACAATAATTTGGGTTATTTTTCAAAATAAAAAAAAGAAAGGTTTTACCCTTTCCCTTTCAGCTTTGCTATTATATGAGTTTGTGCATCTAATATTATTATCATCCTTACATAGTTTGAAAGGTCAAGCCCTAGTTTAGCAGCTTGTTTTTCTCCCTGTTCTCTCATTTCTTTAGTCATCCTTATATTAACTATTTCTTTTTTTGGTGAATCTTCTGTTTTAATTTTCATTATGCTCCCTGCCCTTCTAACTCTATATATCTTACATTATCTATATTCCAGTTTAAATCACTTGGTACATTGTCTTTATCAGCTCTTTCGTATAAATATTTATCTGTAGACATTCTTTCAATGTCGTTATCATAAACCCTAATGCAATGAGAAAACATATAATTTTTAAGAGTTTCAAACCTTATAGTAGATTCTTCCTTTACAAATTCATTGCTTTTTATAAAATCATTTTTCTTGTCTTCGTTTATAAAGTAATAATAAAACCAATGGTCCATTTCCACACCGCCATCTGTGCCATACACCGAACACCCTACCTTAAATAATTCTTTCACATTTTGTTGCTCTAATACTTCGAGAAATGTTTTCATATTAATATGCCCCTTTATAATTAGATTATTTTTTGATGTTATTTCCTATTAAAATTAATTTCGGTCCCTATTCTTTTAAAAGAAATTGCATTTGTATATGGTGTTGTATTTATGCTTATATTGTTTTCTCTTGCATACTTTATTGCGTCCTCTTCGCTTCTAAAGTCTGGGACATTTTCTAATGCTTTTTCTGTCTCTAAATTTTCAATGCAATATATTTTATCAAACATTCTCATTTTATTTGAATTTTTATAAATTTCATCTTTAAAGTTTGAAATGAAATTTATTTTACACTGATCTTTGGATGATGTAGCGATATGAATTTTCACATTCCCTTTTACTGCGTGTATAAAATTATATTCAGGTGTTTTGCTATTCTCAATTTTAAATCCGTTTTCAATTGCAAGAGCTTTCATGATTTCAATTTTATTATTGTTATCAGTCATTTTTACATATCCCCTTTAACTTTAATTTGTTGTACTTGCTGGCTTTGGTTAGCTTTCTATATTTACATTGTATATCACACGAAACACATTGTCAACATTTATTTTAGATTTATTTTAATTATTTTTCTGCATAAAAAAGAGCAGGCATTGAGTACCCACTCACTTCATTATATAGTCATTTAATAATTACTTTGTTTAGGATTTGGCACTTCAAAATATCTATGTGATGATTCTATAAAGCTTAATATATTACCAGTATTGCCCTTAGGTAAATTTTCAAAATGTAATACTGTCTGTTCCTCAAAGTATTCTTCATCTATCCCGTATTCTTCTAAGCTATTGATCCATCCTAATATTTCATCAAGTTTTGATTCTTTAATCTTCATATGTTCTTTTCCTATTTCTCTTTTGAAATAAAAGCTATAGGTTTTTAAAAATGTGACGTCATTTGGTAAAATGATGTATCTTTCATTAGTATTATTTGGTTTAGTATTTTTAACCTTAGTATTATTTACACTCCCATTTGTAAGAATTGATTCTGCATTATTAGCGTTTTTTATTCCTCCCAAAATGCGTAATTTAGATATGTCAGCACTTGTGGCTAGTTTTTTCTCTAATAATTCTCTCGTGTTTCTACCACTTTCGATATATTCTAATAACAATTCAGGGTTTTCAATTATTTTAAAGTATCTTTTAGGTGGTATCCCTTTAACTTTATATTTTATTAATTTTAATTTTTGCAAATTTTTAATAACCGTTCTTTGCACTTTTTCACCTAAACTAGTATCGAGTAATAAATTATCTACAGTATTAAAAAAGTAACCATCATCTGTTAAACTTTCTCTTATGTTAAAATAATTATATTTCGCTATCAGTTCTGTATAGATAATCGCTTCATTCATGCCTAGCGAAAACATGAGATTCTTATTAATTACGACACTTCCATCTGCTCTGATTAAATCATAAATCGGACTTAAATTTTTCAATTTTACCATCTCCCATTGTATATTTACGGAGACTTATGATATAATAAAGATACAATCTATTTCATAAATCGCCTAACGCCTATGTCCCCCAAAGATATAGGTTTTTCCGTTCCTATGTATATTATACCACTTCGTTGATTCGATTTATATTAAAATCAAACAAAAGGACACTAATCAAATAGTATCCTCACTTCATTATTTTACACAATTTTTCGATCGCTTTCCTGGCTACTCGTACAACATCACCTGTCTCATGTTTTAATTCTACTCTCGTAGCCCTCCAAGTGTTGTTGTTAGCGTACTTTAATTCTAATACTTTCAACTCAGTTTTATCCAGTAGTTTCATCGCTTCATCTAATCTTTTGATTTGAGTTTCTAGTGATATTTTATCTATTTCGAGCATAGCTTCATCGGCCATATTTTGATATGCGTATTGTTCTGTTGTATTAGATATGTTGCTAGTTTGCACCCTCTCGTCAAAACTTGTGCTTTGAATGCTCATACTTCCTATTGTTTGCACTTCTTCAATTTGTAGCTTTTTATCCTCTATTTCCGCAAGTATATACTTCCTGTTTTTTATAAGTTGTATAACGTCTTTTTCTTTCATTATTGAACCCTCTTATATTTCAGTTTTGTAGTTTCGCCACCTCGTTCACTTCTATGTTCTTTGTTCATCATTATGATTTGTTTAACTTTTATAGCATCTTGAGGATTTATTTCCAGTAGTCTTTCCCTCATGTCTTTGTGTACTGTAGACCTTGAAACTCCAAATATCTTTGATGCAACTCTGATCGTGCATTTAGTTTCAATCATGTGTTCAGCGATTCCTTTTGCTCTAGCTTCTATATATTCTTTCATCGTTGCCCCCTACTTTTTAATAACATGTGTCCTGCGTTTATTTTTTCCGACAGCGGAAATCGTATAATTTTTATATATATCATCACGTTTTCTCTTTTCCGCTGCTTTTAACCTCGATATATGTGTATGTGTAATTAAACTTAAAAGCTCCCAATCTTTATTTTTACTAGCTTCATCTATTAATTCGATTTCCTCGGTAGTTAGAAAATCTTTCATAAAGTTTCCTTTTTACAAAATTTTACACACGTAAATGTCCTTTGTCTAAATCCACGTAAAGGACATTTGCCATCACATTGTTTCACTAGCACACCTTTTCTATTTTTATAGAATGGTTCGTATAATTCGCAATCTCCACATTTTCCTTTAGCTTCACTCATTTCTTTTCTCCCTCCATGTTTTCACAGAATTTATTAATAATCCTATCAAGTCGTTTTTGAGATATTTTTTCATCCTTAAAGGCACTTCTTAGACATTCTTCTAGTCTTGTATCTAATAGTTCGCAATGCTCAATAAATTTCCTGTTCGCAAGGGTTTCTGCCACTATAACGAGTGTTCCCTTGGCTATCATTCGACCACTTCCGAAATTTCTATTTCTACCCTCGGATTCTTTTTATCATACAGAACTCTGGAACCATCCACGCTTACTATTATTTTAGAATCATCATCCTTCAAAATTTTAGCTTTTACGAGAATATCGTGAGTACTTTCCATCAAATTTGTAAGGTCTACTTTACCCCTAGTTGGCATGTAGTAAAGACATTTTATAGTGATGGGTGATTCTATCGGCTCGCCTTTATATTGGCTATTAAGCTTATATAGGCTTGCTTCTTAGTAGTTGGTAAAGGCTTCGCTAGGAACTATAAACCTTCTACCAGTTTTATGATTTTTAAGTATTCGTTGACTATTCTTCTTTGTAATCGGTCTACCTTCTATCATTAAAGTGATCATGTCCTCACCCCCTAAAAACTTTAATTGACTATACTTCCACTTATTTAATTCTCGCTCTTTCTCTTGAATAATCACTACCGCAGCCCTACAATTTCTTTAAGCTTACTCCAACCACTTTTGGCCCTTAATTCTTTATTTTCTTTTTCAAGTCTTACATTTTTAATCGCCATATCCATTATTGTTTCGCTATTTGCTTTTATTTTTTTATAGTATTTACGGTTTTCTTCTTTATACTTTTCGCACTTCGCTTTATTTATTATGTTTAAATCGATATTTCCCTGCGCCATTTTCGTTTTATCGCTAATCTCTCTTTTAAGTTCAATGATTTTTAGTTCTCTTTCTCTTTTATCTTTCAAAGATATGGCATGTAGTTCTTTTGCTATTTCAGCATCGGATTTTAAAGTTTTATTTTCTCTTGTTAATTTTTCAATATCATCCTCTAACCTATATGTTTTAATTAAAATAGAATTTTTACGTTTTTGTAAGTCCATAATGAAATCATTTAACATAGTCGTTGTACACTCATAATCTTTTATTTCGCCTTTCATTCTTTGATTATCGCTTTTCATTCTCTCATTATTTTTAATTAATTGTGTTTTTCTCCTATTCATTATTCATCCCCCTTTAAATATAATTTCTGCCCCCCATTAAGCGAATCAATATCTCGTCAACCCTGTAACCATCTCTATGTCCGCATAGCCTTTTACATATAAGCACCGCATCAAAATCACTACAATCAAGAATTTCTCTTATTTCATCCTTACAATAATGAGTTTTTTCGGAAAACATTTCAGTTAATTTATGTTGTAGGTTGGTTTTTAATTTTAAATCTGCTTCTTTGTTCAAATGAACGCCACCATTGCCCCTGTGACATTCAACGCATAGTTTTGCTAAGTTAGCTTTTATCGTTCTCATGTATACCGCTTGACTTTTAAAAATCCGATGATGGATTTCGCAATAAATATTTTCCTTACCACACAATTCGCAAGTTCCATTCATTTCTTCTCACCCTCTGTAATTTGATTAGCAACATACTTTTCTAACATATTTATTATTTGTCCTTTACTAGCTGCATTGTAATAAATTATCCTTTCCGTGTGTGTAGTTTCTCTAATGTCTTTGTCATAGCTATGATTTTCAAAGTCATAGCAGCCCTCTTTCAAAACCTTTATAAAAATCTGTTCCATTTCAATATCCATTCTGTTGTCTTTCGTAGTTGATTTTATTTTTTTCTAAATATGCTGATTCCATCTCTTTTGCAGTAAACCCAAGTGCATGTCCTAGGTGAATGAACGCAACATACATGTTTGCATACTCAATATTTAAATAATCCATGATAGGCTCTTTATTGCTTGTTTTCCAATACTTAAACGACCTACTCGCATTTGCTACCATCGAAAATTTTATAATAAATTTTTCTAACGCCTCCAACCAGTTTGTAGTTTTAAATTTCAATAACTCATACACCATTTTAAATTCTACATCCTTGTAAGGAATGTCTACTTGCACCACATTTCCAACCGACATTACAAAATGAAAGACGTCTGATGCTTCCATGAGTTTGTCATTCTTGTTAGCTTCACTGAGCTCTCCAACCTCTGTTGCCAAGGCCAATAATCTATAAGCAAGTAACTGTTGTTTATCCTCTACGACTACACCCTTTGTTTTTAAATTAGCCATGATATAGTCATCTAAATCCTCTTGTTCTTTGAATAGTTCCCCTACTTTCATACATTTACCCCTCGTTATCCACAATCTGTGGTTATTTTGTGTATAATGTTACGTTCTGTTGAAATGATACTTAAAAAATTACAATTTAAGCTTATTAAGACATTTGTCACAAATAACTTTGCCCATAAATTCTTTTGTTACCTTAATCTCTCCGCAAAACGTACAACCTGGCTCGTACTTCTTTAATAATATGTATTCACCATCTGTAAATATCTCCAATGCCCCTTTATCGTCTATTTTAAACGACTTCCTTAATTCTGCTGGTAAAACGATTCTCCCTAGTTCATCTAAACGTCTAACAATTCCGATTGACTTCATTTTCGAATCCTCCTTATGTATTAGCAGAACCATTTAAGATTCTGCTAATTTCTATATTTATATTATATCACATAAAGTGGTATATTTACACAGAATGTTGAATATAATGATAAATATATGTTTATCTCCTAAATTATCCTAGCTCTCTATAAAACTTATCGTACTTTTCTATTAAATCCCATCTATCGATAAATATATCATATTTACTTTTACGCCCTATACACATTGTAACCACTTTCAAATCACTACCAGGTATTATAAAAAACTTTTCAATGGCTTTATTTTCATCAAGTGCAAATATCATATACAAATCGCAAGTAGCAAATTTCTTAGTAGTCCTAAATGTATGAACTCTAGACCCCTTAACATAGCCAGGCCTGCTAACCTTAACGTCTATTTTAATGTTGTCGTTTATCAATAAATCAAACGGATATTTAGTAGTCATCCTTTCAACTTCAAACCCTTTGCCCTCGATTAATTCAATAGCTTTTAATTCATAATCTTGGCCCAAACTCGTATCGCTAATTTTTAAACCCATCTTTAATTTTTCTGCCCAATAAGAAAAACCACCAGTTTTTGCTATTTTATTAGTAAGTGCATCATCATTTGTAATACTAATTATTTCCGTTCTACTTGGCATACGATTAATACTTAATAATTCTGCAACTCTCATTATTTCACTCTCTATAAGATTATCGTTCCACCTGATGCCTTTTGTATACCCCATTCAAACACCCCTTCTTATTATTTATCTTACTTTATCCTATAATACCATATCTTTCCTTATGGTACAAGGCAAATTAGTATGATACAATATATTTAAGGGGATGATTTTATATGAAAGAAAAAATAACAATTACTATTGATGAAGAAATATTAAAAAAATTACAAACTATAGCCGAAAAAGAAAGCAGAACTATAAGCGGCTTAATAAATAAAACTTTAAAAGATAGCATAAAGAGCGATAAATAATATCGCTCTAACTTATTTTGATAAAGGAGAATAAGAAACTCCTTATTTAAAAGGGATATCCGAATCGTCAACCGGTGTTATACCCGAATCACTACCAAAATCATTTGAACTTGTTTGTTTTGAAGAAGTATTTTCATTTTTACCGCCAGTAAATTCGATAGTATTAACCATAATATCAGAAGAGTATTTTATTACACCATCTTTGCCTTCATACTTATTTATTCTTAATGCACCCTCTACTAACACCTTAGTCCCTTTAACTAAGTACTGTGCTAATTTTTCACCTCTCTCGCCAAATAAGCAACAATTAAGCCAATCAGTACCATCTTCTTTTTTAAATCCTCTCGCTACTGCAACACTGAATTTTAGCAATGCTTTTCCACTTCCAGCAATGAATGAAAGTTCTGCATCTGATCCTAAATTACCGTTGAATATAATCTTATTTATAATAAATCACTCCTCTTTCTAATTTTATTTGTGTCAGAATATTTTTGAATTGCGACTAAACTAACGATTCCCCATTACACATTCTTGCAACTCTTTTACATTCGTGGTTTGCTTCTTTTCTTGTCTCAAATGCACTGTGCATTTTATCAATTTCACTGTTATAATCTTCTAAAGTTTTATAATGTTTTACATCTAAAACCTTATTTGTTGCATCAGCACTTATTACACAAAATCTACTAAAATTTTCATTCATTTCAATTCCTCCATCATTTTTATTTCATTGCCCCAACAATCCCAACCCTTAATTTCTTGTCGTGCAAATAACTCTATTCGTGGTAAATCTCCAACTAATTCGATTATTTCATTTCTTACTATAGGTGGTTTTTCACTATGCTTAGTTAGTGGCTGATATATTATTTGTCTTACCTTTGCAGAAATTCTTTTCGGTTTTCCTTTCGTAGCTAGAAGACACAACTCTGCGTTTTGCCTAGTCCATCTACCTTGCCCCATAAAATCATCAATACCATTTCTTTTTATATTTCTTTCTTCATTAAAAATTTTATTTCTCTTAACCCAATCAAAGGCACATGTTTTATATTCAAAACCCCAGGCTTTAATTACTTCAAATACCTTATCTAACTTTGGCATTGTCACCCAAATAAAAAGCAAACAATCTTTATCACTAATACTTTTTACATCTAAATTACATATATCATCCATGGTCATTGTTGAATAATAATCTTCGGATGAACTTCTTTTCGCTCCCTTACCTAGTGCCATTCTACTGTTATAACTCCAAGGAGGATCAGCATAAATTATTTGATATTTTTTATTAGGAAATTCCATTATTTTAACCCCCCACTGTGTCGTGATATTCTCATATTTTGCAACTATTCTATAAATTCTTTTCCTATTTCCTCATAGTTAGGTTTAATAATTTCAGCTACTTCATGAATGAGATTATAAAAATTTCTACTTTTCGTATCTCTGAGATAATGAGCATTGTTAATTTCTTTCCAAATAGAATTTAAATCTGTTTTCAATTGTGCGTTTTCTTTATTTAGTCTGTTAATTGTCTGTATTAATACATATCTTTCATTTTCTTTCAACAGTTCTTCCACCGTTATTGGCACCTCGTTTCATTTGCAGGACATTCAAACAACCCACAATCTTTACAGCAATCTTTCCATACAGTTTCGCCTTTTTCATTGAATAGAACTTGTTTGTTATCTTCCATATTATTCCCTCCTTTTAATTAGCTGATAGCTTTAATATCCTTTGAATACACGTTTAATCCTTCATACTTCAAGTCATAATACTTTGATGCTATACCCGGAAACTTTGCTGCAAACTCATTCATATATTTTACCGGCGAACTGTTTTCTCCATTTGCTATGCAAAATTCTCTAAAGCTTTTCTTTTTAAAAAAATTAGGTTGATTGCACCACCTAGCTAAAGTTATATACATTCCTCTATATGGACTTTCCTCATATCTGTTAAACCTCATAATATAAGGCAAGCAGCCATACTTCATTAATATTTTAATTCTTTCAAATGTATCTTCAATATCTTGATTCCAAAAGTTCTGATCCCATTTATCGTTTCTATCAAACCCAGTAAATACATATAGCTTTGTAGTTTTTTTTATATGTTTTTTCCATATCGTTAATTTATTTTCTATAAGCTCCCTATCTCCTAAGAAATCAAAGGCAAATATATAATCTCCAAAATACTTAACTGGCTTAAATGCTAATACTTTTTCCTCTGTCATTAATCTAATGTCTAATCCTTGTCTGAATTGAAAATACTTTTTAGTATCGACTATTGTTTTCAATATCTGTTTCCAGCCTGGAAATGCTAAAAAATTATCATCCCATAGAGATATTCTAGGTTTTGAAATATCAAGAAACTCATTTATAGGTGAGTGTATAACTGTGCAATCATACTTTTTATTAACACAGAATGGACACTTACGGAAACAACCTCTAGTAGTAAATCCTATTGAGCATTTTAAATAATCATCGAATTGTTTTGGTTTAGAACCACTGTCTATTTTATTTTGTACCCAAGTGCTATATAAACTATAGTCTGGCATGGAATGCTCTATTTCATATGGTAAATCTGGTGCTTTGTCAAAGAAAAATCCAGTACCACCATATTCAACATTGGTTATTTCTAATACTTTTTCGTCTATAGGTGTATCTGTAAATACTTTTGATATAAATACTTTGTCATATGCTTCGAAACTCTCATAATCCAATTTTAAGGTTACATTATTTCCTTTTGACTTATAGTACCCACTTAGCTTCATACAAGCCAAGTTGGGAAATCTGTGTTGTTTCCTACCTATTAAATCAGCATCTATTATTCCAATATTCAACTCTAATACCTCCCTTCGGACTATTTAGCAATTACGACTTAACTAACTTTCCAGTTATAAGCTCACTAAATTCTAAGCTTTCAACCCATTTGCAAAATTCTTTCCATTCAGGCAACCTATGGTCTTTACGTTGGCTATATACAGTTTTTAACGCTCTGTAGTTCGTAGTTAGTCGAGCGGTTAATTCAAATCCACTAGGGTTGCTATATAAAAGTCTTAAATAATCTACGCTATCTTTTGTTTCATTGTAGGTATTTTTTAATTCTTCCATGACGGTAATTATTCTTGGATCGACATATTGATTATATTGATTGTGTAGATTGAATTTACTTATTTTATGCATAGTACTTTGACTTGAAACAAAATTTACGAAGGTATAGCGTTCCATCTCAATCCATGCTTTATTGCTAAAAGTTAAGTCAAACGATACTAAAATACCTGTCAAGAATTGGTCATGCCCTTCGCCTTTATCGGAGGTTGCAAGGCCCATAACTCTATCGGTTATAAATCTATCGCATTTATTTGTATCTACTGCCATTGGATATTTTGAAGCCTTTACACTACTAGGCAATCCCATTGTTTCTACATTATCAATTTTCATATTTTACCCCTCCAAATATTGATATTCTCTAATCTCTTGATTCTTTTTTAGCTTAATCAATCCACTTCGATAAATAGAATTTATATCTTTCCACGTTGTGTTATATGTTTTAGCAATCTCCTTACAGGTCATAACCTCGTTTTTTAGCCCAATCTTTTTGGAAAATATATCAAATTCTTTTTCACTCAATATTGTTTTTATTATTTTTATCATGTGTTTACCAGCCATTTCTACAATTGGGTCAACCGCTTTTTCATCTTTAATCGCATCTGCAATCGGTGATCCTGTTTCTCCAACTTTTAAATCAAAAGAACAAACTTCAACCATACTTTTTTTAAATTCCGTAATTTCCTCTAATGTCTTATCACAATATTCAACCATTTCACTTGACGTAGCTTTCCTTCCTAGTTCACTTTCTAATTCTTTAACCATCGCATCAATTTTATAATTTTTATCGAATATCCAGCAAGGCACTCTTATTGTTCTTGAATGATTTTGTACCAACCTTATCATGTGTTGCCGAATCCACGAATGAGCATAAGTGCTTAATTTTAAGTTTTTACTTAAATCAAATTTATCTATAGATTTCATTAAACCCATAACTCCAACTTGGCATAGGTCTTCAAATTCTGTAGTCCTAGATACAAATCTTTTAGCTATAGTTTTTATCATTCCGATATTGCATAATATTAAATATTCCAGTGCTTCTTTATCTCCATTTTGCGTTCTTAATATGAATTCTTTTTCCTCCACTTTTCCCAGCAACGGGTATTTGATTATTTCCATTTTCTCCCCCTTAGTTTGTTGTAAAGTCACATTAGGTTTTTGTAATAGGACTATATAACTTCTGTTAATATTCTAAATTCTTTTAATATATTGCCATCAAATGTACACTCAATTGGTTTATTTAATAATTTATCTACAGTTTCAACATTGGCATCTTTTAACATCTTCTGTACATTGTCCATCATAGTAACCATGCCATTATCTTCATGTCCTTTATATGAGGGATTATAATAATAGCTACCAACAACTCCCCAACCTTCTCCGCCTATTCCAAGCGTTAATCCAAATAAATATTCAGAGTAACCAAACCTTACACTTTTAATTTTCGCTAATTTCCTTTTCATATAATCCTCCTTAAATTATCATCCGTGTTTTTATTAAATCTAATATTCTATATGATATTTCTTGCACACTTCTGAAAAATTATATTCTTCGCCAGTAAGTTGTTTATATAGGTATCTATCGCTTAAATAAACTTCCGGGAGCAACCCTTCTGTTTTATCTTTTGAAGTGTCCCACGCAACACAATTTCTTGCAACGTTTTCCGTTATTCCCTCGATTGTCGCTTCTCCTAATTTATCCTCGTACTCTTTTAAATAATTTCTTACCTCTGCGAACCCAACTAAAGCGAGATACATGCCACATGTAAACCTATCTTCGTCCATATATTCTCCAAAATCTATAGCATTGCAATATTCTTCATCATGTTCTATTCCGTACAATTCTTTATCCATTTTACGAATATATTCAACTAAAGATATTTCCGCTTCGCCAACTCTTACATATACCTCTTTACCTTTTACAAATACAAAGTTGTGCATGTGTTCAATCATTCCTTTGGGATTTTCAGTTACTAATTTTTTCATATAATCACTCCTTTAGTTTGCTACCGACATCAATGTCGGCAACAAAATATTAAATATTTCCTAATCACTTTCATGTTTAATCTTCACATCCATCATCTTCTAACTTAATTAATAATCTCTATGTTCAACAAGTGTTTCATCGTTGCTACTTTGATCGTCTATTTCTATTTTTGTGTAAGCTTGATCTACCCTCATCATAAACATATCAAATTTATCTAAGTGCCTTAATGATTTTAGATCGCTAGCTTTTTTCTTCCATTCCAATCTATGCCCTTTATCAATTTCTTTCCATCTAGTAAGCATGAACTCAACATTTAATTTTTCGTCTTCTTCACATTCAAATCTAACTATATGTTTTTCGTAATCGTTCCAATCGCTACTAACTTCTTCTACCTCAAAGCTAGTATTGATATAGCCACCGTCATATTCATAATTTTCTATTTTTTCAGTATCTATTACATTAGAACAATATTCGCACCATTTTTCATAAATTTTAGTTATCTTTATATCACTTGAAATTTCTTCGCAAGTCATTAATTCTTTAAAGTTTTCTAATAACTTTCTATTTTCTAAAGAGGTACCCTTAAGTACATCAACTAGTACAGAATCAAGTTTACATACATATTGTGAGTAATCATAATTTTCTAAATAAGGAACCATTACTGATTTAACTTTGTTTTCAATTACCTTTTTAACTTCTCCATTCCATCCGAACATATCATTTAGAGCCGAAGAAACGCACTCTTCAAGTTTTGCTGCTATTACCTTTTCAACTATTCCCTTTTCTATTTCCTGCGATATACAATCTTTTATACTATTTTCTAAATTCATAATAATTTCCCCCTCCAATTTATCTACAAATAAAACTCCATTTTCTCAACCCTTTTAAAGTTGCTACCACACCATGTTTTCTACAAAAACCAATATAATTAATTCTACTTTTATTTGTCATTGCAATTCCCTCCATTATTTTGTATAATAATGGTCAGGTAAGTAAATTCACAAAATCTATTACCTAACCAATTTCTTAATCTAAGTACCCTCGCCGAAGGGTGCTTTTTAATTTGCTTGATAAAAGTCATACTCACAATCGAAATTATCAAGAACACTCCCTGCCGAACATTCCTCGAGTGCATCTTCTAAATCAGAATTTCTATTCTCTAATTCCTCAATCCTCTCCTGCATGTACTCCCTTGTTTCAAATTTATCATGTAACGTTTTGTCTAATAAATCAAATAGTATCTCTTTGTCCATTGTAGCGAGGTTAAGCATACCCACCGTGAAGTTGTTATTGTATTCATTATCAATTACCACCAAAGCTTTAGAACCTCTTGTGATGCCCTTGTGAGTTGTTATTTCTGTATATCCTGTCGCTAAACCTTCTTCAATTTCTGTTGATATTAAATTTACGATTGACATTGGCAATTCCTCCTTATTATTCCATTTCTTATTATATTATATTCCTATAAGTAATATTATGCAACAGTTTGTTGTTATTTTATTTATAGCTTTACATATTCAATTCCATAGACTTTGTAAGTATTTTTAAAAAACTCCAATCCTTTTTCTTTTGCTATGTCATGGTGTAAAGTACAAAGAGATATTTTGCTTTTGTCATCTAATGTATAAATAATAGCTTCTTGTCCGCAAATGCTACACTTAGAATGTTTAAGACAATAAAACAAGTACGTTGAAATTTCAGTAGTCCTGTTAAGTGCTAGGTCTGTTAAAGGTATACTATTCATTATTACAAACTCAATTACAAAATCTATAAAAGCTCTTGCAACCTCCAGTGTGCAATTAGATAAGCTAAAATCTTCTAATCCGCTTTCCATGCAAAAATTATATTTAAACAACTGTTTAATGTACTCAGGAACATCTCCATTCCAATCCGCTATATCTTTAAATGTTGCGTAAAGTTTTTTCCTTTGTTCAGCATTTATTTTTCTACCATCATCAAATGTTATTTCTCCATGTATACCCTTATTTGTAGAATATTTTAATAATTCTTCTTTAGTAATGTCTAAGCCAACCGTCAAAAATGCCTTTCCCTTAATTTCTTTTATACTTAAAACTTGTACTGGCTGGCTAAAGTTTTTCATAAGTGTTATTCCTCCTCGATTTTCCCTTTTGCAGTAGCTACATAATCATAGTTGTTATCTTTTAAAAATTTACTAAGTGCAACGACTTCTCCCATATTCCCTTGTATTCTCATTTCAATGAAGAATCGTTCCTCTGCTATTTCTGAAACTGTTTTTTTATCCTCTACTGATTCAGCACTTATATTGATATTTCTAACCAATTCTTTTGTTTTTGTTTCTCGCTCTAGTTTTTCAGTAGCTTTATTTTTTTCAGCTTCATCCTTTAAATACTGTGTTCTTTCAGCTTGTAACTCCTTATTCAACTTTTCCGTTTTTTCATCCTCAATAGCTTTTAATCTTAATCTTTCTTTTTCTTCCGCAGCTTCTTTTGCAATTCTTTTATTTCTTTCTTCTATCCTTACTTTTTCCGCTTCTTCAAATTTAGCTTTTTCTATTCTCTCAAGAACTAATTTTTCCGCTTTAGCTTTATTATCTGCTATAGCTTTTAACTCATTAGCCTTTGTTCTTTCTGCCCTGTCGTTTATCGTAGATAGTATTTGAGATATAGGAAATTCTGTATTTATAAGCATTTGAAAATCCGAAATATCTAATTTGGCATCAATGTTTTTATTGCAATTTTCTATAGTATCTTTTATTATTTGTAGGTTTTCAACTTCTTGTTGTTGTTCTTGTTGCAGAAGATAACCTCGTCTTTCAATATCCTCCTTAACCTTTTTAACGCTCATAGAAACGTTCATATATTCATCATGTACAATCAGTTTACTACTATACTTATCATTCAACAGAAGCTCTTTAACCATGCTTTCTATGTGCGTTTGTGCCATTAATCTTTTAATCTCTCTAGCCTTATCATCAAATACAGAAATTGCTTGTTTGATAGGGTTTTCAACTTCTACTATTAATCCAACTAATTCCTTGCATTGGCCTTCAAACCTAGTTACTGGAATAAGCATTTCTTTCTTAATTCCTTTTCTATAAGTTTCTAAATCATTTTTCGTCTTAGAAAGTTCTTTTTGCATCGCTTTACAATCTTTTAAAGTGCTTTCAGAAACTACTAGATTTTTATATTTTTCAGATCCAGCTATTAAAGAAGCCTTTACCTCTTCAAAATTTATTTGTACGATCGGTAATTGTTTTTCTAGTTTTATATCCAACATATTAATTCCCCCTATTTTTCAAAACTTTGTTACATCAAAATATTTTTGAAGTGTGCCGCTATTCACCATCACTAAATATCGTGTTATTACCAGCTACAAGAGTTATTTCACTAATAGTATTAACTAGCTTTACATTAGTCCACCCTTTGCCATCGTTGAATACAATAACTTTATGATAATCTTCCTTTTCTATTCTTTTTAACAAATCATATACAGTCATGTTTATACCTCCTTATTGCGTACTGTTATCATATTATGCCATCTATATTATGCCTTCCAGCGGATTAGCTACCTTATCAGGACGCAGCCCCAATTTCTCCATTGCTTCACTCCAAACCTCAAAAGTCA
This sequence comes from Clostridiaceae bacterium, assembly GCA_036507955.1. Lineage (GTDB taxonomy): Bacteria > Bacillota > Clostridia > Clostridiales > Clostridiaceae > DATCIH01. The sequence goes on from DATCIH010000194.1 coordinate 38,567, forward strand.
TTTGTTCAAACTTTGTATTGTTATAAGCGGCACATATTATCGCTTGCTTAACGCCTTTTTTATCTGCCAACACTTTGATTGCTTCAATTTTGTTCTTATCAATCAATTTTTCTTCGCTTTTCTCATTACCCATTTTCTTAAAATTTTCATAAGCACTTTTTTTATCTTCTTGTTTGATGAATTTAACTTCTTTTGCATTGTACTTTTTGCACAATGAAGCTTCGTTATATCCCTTGCTCGCTGCCATATCAACTAACATTTTAGTAGTTACATTATTAGAATCAAAATTGTGTTTATCATTCTTCGTTCCTGTAGGTTCCTTATTATCTGCATCATCTTCATCAGTTGGTAATCCAAATGTTTTTAACAAAAAGTACCTCTCGTTGTACGAAAGTGCAGTCCCCACTGCCTTACTTATATCATCCGTTTGTTGCCCTAGTGCTAGCCATTCAGTAACTAACATTTCTGTAGGTGTTTCTGCATTTATCCATGTATAAGTTAGTTTGAAAGTCACTATAAAATCCATACTTTCTTTTCCTTTAGCGGTTATATAATTATGCTTTTCCCAATGCACCGTAGAATAATCAACACTAGGTATAAGCAATAATCCCATTTCATCCATCTTAACTTTGATTTTACTTAGTACTTGGCTACCACTTACATAATCAAAACCATAACTTTTAGTATCTTTTGAAAATCCTGTTATAGACTTTCTAACCTCAACTATTTTCTGAAATAAATTTAATTTTTCCATATTGTCCCCCTATTTATTTTTAAACACATTTTTCTAAAAACTCATATTTCTTTTTCAACGACACAGGCAATTCTCTAAGAAGTTTACTCACCCAACTTTGACTTAAATTTAATTTTTCTGCTATTTTCATTTGTGAAGATTCATCAATAAAAAACATTTTTAATATCACTTTATGGCTAGGTTTAAGTTCGTTAATAAGTAGATTAACTTCTTTTATTTCTTCGTGCTTTAAAACTAATTCCTCACACTGATCTGGACTTGAAATCAAATTCATTAATGTCAATGTATTTCCACAACCATCGGTGGCAAACGGTTCATCAAAACTTACTTCGCACATGTTATATTTCTTTTTATTTGATTCCTTTCTTATTTGCATTAAAAAGTCATTTGTTACAACCCTGCCTAGCAATGTGGTGAACAGATAACCTTTTTCAATATCATAAGCGTTAAAAGCTTTCGCCAATGCCATGCTGCCTATTTGGTTTAAATCCTCAATATCTAAATCCGAATTTGTAAATTCAAGTGCTTTTTTATAAATTAATCTTTCGAACTGTTCAAATGTTTCGCCGCAAGTCATTTCTCTTATTTCAATTCCTTTTTCTTTTGTTTTTAACTTTATCGCTTTTCGTATCTCCACGCTTACCTCCCTCGATTCCCATAGTTTTAATTTTGTTTTAAGTTATAATCAAGACAACTTTCTCCATAAGCACATTGTTGTTCTTCTGCATCCCCGCAATCTCCACTCCAATGATGTTTATTACAAAATGGTACATATCCAGCCCCAACATCTCTTTCGTCCGATACAACACTATGAGTACATATATCGCATTTGTTTTCCATAACTCCCCCTTTTATAAAATATCAATTTTAATTTTTAAAAGTTTAATAAGTATTTGAATCTGTTTTAATCTAGGATTCCGTTTACCATTTTCTATTTGGCAATAACAAGATTGCGTTACTCCTAAGCGTTCTGCAACTTCTGCTTGTGACATGTCAGCTTTAACTCTAGCGATTTTTAATTCTTGTCTTTTCACTACATCATTTCCTTTCATGCTAAATTATTCCTTCTTATTGTTATATTGTATTACATATCGTTATAATTTGCAACCCTTTATTTTCCTATTTTCCACATCTTGTTGAATTATTTTTTCACACTATTTCTTTTAGAAATTATTTTTGTCTTTTTGGTATTCTTTTTGCTATTTTCGTTTATAATGTTAGTATGTAGTTGAAAAAATCTTATGTTAATCTACTAATAAATGTATATATTGTTTTATATGTTGTTTTTTAAATTTTAAAAATACATGGAGGTGTTTATATATGGAGGATAAAATTATGAATAGTGACGAAGAGTTGAGAGAAGTATTTACCCAACGACTAAAGCGATTGAGGATGGATAAGGATTTAACCTTAGAGGAACTTGCCAAAATATTGAAAACTAAATACGATATAGGAGTAACTTACGGATCATTGGGTAATTATGAGCGGAATACGCGTATGCCGAGTTTGTTCATTCTATCTAAAATTGCAGAGTTTTTCGATGTAACGACAGATTACCTACTGGGAAAGGTGGATATTAAAAATGCCAAAATAATGCAGACAACCATATTCGATAAATACAATAAACAACAGAACGTTAAACTCGTTGTTAACAAAGATTCAGAGCTTGCTAATATGTCCATAAATGAAATAAGGGAACTGGTAATCAAATTACGTAGTTTAGGAATTGATTTCGACAATATCGTTTAATAGAAATGTAAAAATAGGTCAATATTTAGTAGTATATAGTGTTCATTAATTTGTTCTTTCTGTCACATTCAATGATATAATAAAGGAAGAACATTAGGAGGCTATGCTTATGACAAATTTACTAAAAGGTCTTTTTTACATACAAACTAGTGACGGTAAAAAAATTACTAAAGAACAAATTCTAGACAAGCTTAAGAAACCAAAATCAATTATTCTTACAGTAGCTTTACTGATAGCGTTCATACACTAAAGCAGATAAAAAACACCTACATTAATTTGCAGATGTTTTTTTATTTTTCATATGATTATTTATCGTCCATGTTGTCTATGTATAGCTTACATATTATATTGACTATTTCATTTCTACTGTACCCGCCTTTACTCTTCGCTAATTTATCCAGTTTATCAGCCAACGCAATATCCATGACAATACCGAAAGCTTTAGTCTTAACTCTAGCCTTAGCTTTAATAGGTATGTCTAATTGTAGCTTATCGCTTAGCTTATGGTCTAGTTTTTCTTTTGGTCTATGGCTTAGTTTTTTCTTCTTGTCAACAATTGGAGTATTGTCTTTTTTATCCTCTTGTGGTATGTTTGTTTTGACGTACTGCTTAGATATAGAATCGTATATATAGCTAGCCTTTTTGAAATTTCTTGCTATACTAGTGCGACCTATGCCTAAATAGTGCGCCGCTTTTGTTAATGTATCACCTTTTGCAAGTAGATCATTAACATATTCTAATTGCTTTACTATCTCCATTTCCTCAAACTCCGATTTGTTCATTGCAATCTCACCTCTTAAATACTTTACTATATCTTAACTAAAATTGAAATAGAAAAAGGATACAGTATCTTACAACTATATCCATAAACTTTATCTATTCATTTTTACTGTCAGCAATCGCACCTTTGATGTTTTCCCAAAAATACATTAAATTAACTACGGGTATTACTGCAAGTGTCGCTATTACTATATAAAGACTAAGAGGTGCGTTATCAAACGCCCAATTAAATAAATTATTAAATCTTTCTAACCATTCATCTGGCAGAGTATCCATTTGTTCTTGTATATGTCTCATTGCTTTAAAAGGATCGTTTCCTTTATTTAACTTCATTCTAAGTATTGCAGACATTACACCCGCTAATACTGTTATCCAATATATCTGTAATATAATATTCATTTGTTACCCCCAAATTAATCCTCATTACTTTGTTCAGTTTTTATTTCTTCGTTTATAAAAAATAATGCAGTTCTTAATCCTTCGATGGAATTATTATCTTCTATTAATTCACATTGTATTTCGGTTTCTATAATTTCCTTTGCCCTCTTTAATCCTTCAATCATTGTTTTTTCTCCTTTCAACCTCTCGATTTAAAATCGACTACTTTAGAATATTTTTGAAATATGACTTAAATTCCTACTTTTGTACCATCACTATAATGATATACAATGTCGTTAAAAAACAATTCACTGTTAAATTTAAGTTCAGCCCCTCTTGTATTTATCCTCCTATGATTATAGGTATATCTACTCATTTCAATAAAGAGTAATCTTTTAGGAGTATCATTTATTGTTTTTAATTCATCTTTATCCTCTACGATATTTCCATGTGCATTTATTACTACTCTCATAATCTCCTCCAGCTTGATTCGTATTATTATTTTTTCAAGTTCATAATTTGACCCATCGGTTTATTAATTACATTCAAACCACCTTGAAGGCATATCCCAATACTCAAATCTAACATTTCTAATTGCTCTTGTTTTAATCCTACTGGATATATTGTCCCATCCTTGCAATAACATAATAACTATTCCGTCTTTTGTTCCATCGGACATGTTATTCATTTAATAGCCCCCTCGTTTCAATCTTTCTTTAAGTCCCTGACCTCTTTTATCAATGTCTCATCAAGTTCTTTCATCATCTCTATACCTTTCTCGTCGGATAATCTTCTCAATACTCTTCCTTGCCTGAACGTTAGTTTTACACCCTTAACATAAACCATATCAATAAATTTATCAAAGAGCCTTTCTTTCTCGGCATTCATATAAATTCCTTCTCTCGTTTATAATAAATTTTATAATTCTTAATGTATATTTAAAATTTGTTGTATCTCCGTTATTTTTAGTAAAATTACCGCCTTTTCTTTTGTTGAAATATTCTATGCAAAGGTTATAAGCATACGTATTTACGTTTGTTGTTTTTATAGTATCGAGTTTGCTTTTAAAAGTTGATAGTATAGACTTATATATGTCTATAGAGTACATTGAGTTAACTTCTAATAGCCATTGTAATATATCATCATCTAATTTTACCTCATATCTTCCGTTTTTCCTGTAACAACTTGTAGGCCCTATGAAATGATTATAATTAAGTTTTTCCGTACCCCTTTCTGTAAATCTATAATAAATATCACCAGTAAAAAATTCTGTAATGCTATATCTATTATCCATATAATATTTTTTATTGTTTAATAGCATAAAATAATTATCTATACTATTTATTAACACTTCCTTTTTATGTTTTTTTAAAAGTGGATTAATAAATACCTTTATTAAATTTATATTTTCTTTGTATTTTGTCTTAGATGTTTTCTCCCAGTGTTCAAGTACCAAGCTTTCATTCTTCGTTAATTTATACTGTTTCAATTTTATCCCCCTCTATTTATTTTATTGTATATAAGTTTTTGAACTTCTAAAATGTTTCGGGACTAAAGGAATGAAGATAGAACTCCCTCCCTCCTAAAAATTAGATTTTACTCTAATCTTCAAGAAAGTGTTAATGTTTCGTACACTTTAAGTACTCGACTTCACACCGTTATTTCTAACCAACCATTCAAAAGTATTTCTACCTCAACTCACTCATTTAGCGCCATACATTAAGTTTTTAGTTGCTCCCTTTGCATTTCTGCAACACTTCTATATCCATATTAATGAGATTTTTCGTCCTCTCCCATACACCCAGCCATGTAGTTCACCGAGGACGTATTTCCATCTAACGAATAACAAATACAGTGCTACGCTCCTAATTGGCATTAGTATTTCCTACTGTATGAGTTTTTTAGTTTAACGAGGCATTCTTCCTTCAACGGCCTCCAATCATTTGTAAAATACAAAAACCCTTCTACAAGTGATTAACTTATAAAAGGGTTGTATTGGAGTATTAAAAGTGCTATAATTAGCTCAATAATATTCTTCTAAACGTCTTTCAAAGTGTTCTGATCACTTGATTGATTTAGCTCTCATGGTTGGTCTTGTAAGCCAATATGAGAGTGTTGAAGATTTTTTAATTTATTCTATTAATGGTAGTATACTACGAAATGTTGAATTTTACAATAACTTTCCTAATAAAAAAGAGAAAGGTTTTACCCTCTCTCAATAATTAACTTTTAGTTATTTTTCTTACACCTTCAGGTGTTAATAATGTCGGCATCCTTTCGCCTAACTTTTTGTAGTCGATCTCCTCTTTTAAATTGAAACTTTCTAGCGTCAATCTAGTTCTCAAAGTGTCTATGGAAATATCGTATTCTTCAGCTATTTCTCTCATAGTTTTAAACCCTTTTAAATTTATGGTATTGCCAAGTTGTTTTATTATCGCATTTTTTATACAGTTTTCTGCATATAATCTTGAAGAAAATTTCTCGATATTTTTATCATTTCCCCAAAACTTTATAACATCTAAATACCATCTTTCATCTTCAAATATAAAACTAACCACTTTTTCATCTTTAAGATAGTGTATTTCTCCGTTTTCATCTATTATTATTGCACCATCATTTCTTCTAGTTTGATTTTCTAAACAAATTTCATCCCATTTTTTTAAAATTTTATCGCTATTATTTGAAATTAATTCTCCCCAGTTCGGTATTTCTTGGTTTTTACTCTTTAAGTTTTCTAGTTTATAGACTAATTCATCTATGTTTATAATATCATCCTCATAATCGCATATGGTATTAAAGCCATTTTCCCACCCTCTATCATGACGTGATGCGTAATTAGTAAGTATTGCAGTGTGTATTTTTTCAATTATCAGATCAAATACGTCACTGACGGTTCCGCTTTTATCCAATATATTGTTTTGCTGATTTGCATACTTCGATAATTCTACTAATTGTTTCAATGTCTCTTTATTCATTTTTACACACCCCTTTTATTGTTTTTCATATACTTTAAAAATTCATAATTTCCGTTTGTTGATTTAAGGTTTTTTCTCCACGTACACCTAGCTTCTCTAAAAGTCATACATTTAGGTATGTCGGTATCGCGTTGAACTATCTTATTTAATAGTTTTTGATATACATTCATTGATATTTGCCCCCTCTTTATTTTAAACATTATTTAACTAACTCTCTATACTTCATATTATACACACACGTGTGTGTATTGTCAATCATTTCTAATAAATAAAAAAGAGAAAGGTTTTATCCTCTCTCCATCCCAGCACAACTCTCAATAGATTGATTAACCTCACTTGAACTTATTTTCAATTCCTGCATTGTTTCCAGAACTCTTTCTCTTGTATTCATCTTTCTAACTCATTTTCATATTGATTCGGAGCAAATTTCAAAGATATTATTTCAATAGGTTCGTTGATGTTTTCTTTTATTTTTATATTCCAAAATTCTTGTTGGTCATTTCTATATATATCCGCAACTTTACGAGTTAATAAGAGTTCCTCTTTAAGAATTTTATTTTCATTGATTAAAGTAGTAAGTTTATTTTTGAATATCATTCTCCAACTCCTTTTTTATTCTTTTTCTCTTTCATTCTCATATTCATGCTCGCAATTTCTTGATCCGTAATAATTGCAGGAATCTTTTATACTTTCAACCATGATTTCATGTCGTGCATTTTCCCATTCTTTAGCTTCTTCTGTTTTACATTCATTTAACATAATAGAATGATATACGTTTTCTAGTGCTGCAGCTGCATTCATTAATATTCTCCTTATTTATTGTTATAAATCTATATCAACCACTGGAAAATTTATTTTATATCTCATTTCTTCTTTGAAATTTTCAAACTGGTTATATCTTTTGAGAAATTCTTTTTCTGTGATTATTCCTCTTTGTTCCTGCGCTATAAAATGACCAATTATTTGATTAAACATTTCAGACATTTTTTTATTCATTTTTCTAACTCCTTATCATTGCTACCAATACTGAACTCTATTATGTGTTTATATTCCATATCTAAACTAAATTTAATTTCTTTTAGCCTTCCATCAGCATCAACCGAAAAGTACTTTTCATTTTTACCATTTTCTACGCAAATTCCATTTTTATAATCATATAGGTTATATTGTTAATTTCATTCTCTTTCATTCTCCTTGTTACTAATATGCTCGCATTCTTTAATTGCTTGGTCTATGAGATATTGAGGAACTTTATATTTTTGACTTAACATGTTTAATGCTTGCTTGTAAATATATTTACTTTCTTTCAGGTTATCAATACATTTAATTAGTTCCTTGGCTTCTGTAATGGCTTTGTCCTTTTCTAAACTATTTTTGTTACTATAATTTTTATACACTTGTAACGTCCTCTCAATTGCTTTAATTTTGATTTCTTGGAGTTCGGAATTTCTAGCTTTTGCTAGCATTTGTTTATGGTCATTCTCATTTAACTTCTTTTCTATTGCTGCATACCATGCTTTTACTTCCATGTGCTTGCGCTTGCTATATTTAACACCTCTATTAAGGCATTTAAAGCGTTGTTTCATGTGGTTGCTATAATTAGTCTGCCACTCTCTCATTTTCTCTACACCATCAAAATATCGCGTATTAGATAATATGCTTTCATTTTTCTTGTTTTTAAATTTAGGCACTATGAGAGCGTGAATATGCCAAGTTTTTTCATCTTTGTGTAAAGTTGCATAGACACAATTACTCCCAAAGTTATCTTTTAGGAATTTAGCATTATCGTTTTTCCATAATTCTAAATCCGTTTTTGATAATCCTTTAAAAAAGTCAGGTGATGCGGACATTAATAACGATCTTGCTATTATTGCATTTTTTCTTAATTTAATATCTGTTATATAGTTTTTGACATTATTGATTACGTTTTTATCGCCTATTAATATTTCGTTTTTTATATTAGTATTTGCATTTGCAACTTCGTTTTCTCGTTCCATATGATTAACAAATCCATTTAATGAATTGACGGTTTTGTATTTGTCAGCTATTCTAAATATTGCATAATAAAAATTTGAGTTTTTACTTATAGTTATGTCTTTCAATTTTTCTGTTTTAACTGGTGTTCTAAAATCTTCCCAACTCATTTATTTGCTCCTTGTTTATTGTTTTGCAAAATGCCGTACTGAGTTACGGTTTATATTCCTATCTAATTACTAGGTTTTACCATATGCAACCTTCAGAATCTGTTTTTTATGTTACCATTAATTACTAACTTTTTGTACATTGTTTGCATATTTTGGTTGATTATAGTAAATGTTTTGATTGTCTAAAAATGGCAATTTATTATGAGCAATTATTAATACCATGTCATCGTTTATACGTCTGATTTCACCTGGTGTAAATAATTTCTTAGTAGTAGTTCCTGTTGTTACTTTGTCACCGTTATGTGTCTCTGTTTTCACTTCTCTATCATCACATAAATTTGAAATATAACTCATTGTTTTATAATCAGAAATAGAAGGTAGTATAACTTTAGATTTAAGATTATTCAGAATTGTGGTTGCGTTATTCTCGCCATATATTTCATAGAGTTTTGATATATTTTGTAAGCATACTAAAAATCCAACTTCTTCTGATCTACATACTGAAACCGTTTCTTCAAAATTTGATATTTTACCAATATTCTGAAATTCATCGAGCATGAATAATATCGGTAATCCTTTATTGTGCATAACCTTGTCAATTAATTGAGTATAGAATACCGATAAGAACGGTGATAGGTATTTACTCTTTGACGTATCATATTTGATGTACAATGCAATAGGTCTAGTTCTTAAATCGAGCGGCTTAAAATCGCTATTAGAGGTATTGTTGATTATTTTGTGATCTGTGAATAACTGTAGACTTGTTAATAACGTTGACATTATGCTTGACATTGTTTTTGGACTTCCAGCACTAGCCATAAATATTTTAAATTGTATAGAAATATCTTCATTTTGATTATTACCTAATATTTCTGTTAATTCCTCTAGTGGTGTATTGATTATAAGTTTTAAAGCTTGCGATATATTTTTACTGTATAATAAAGCACTTGTGAATAAAGGAATACTCATGTTTTCCCATTCATTTCCGCTTTTCCCTGAACCACCATTAACAATTAAATTGCTTGCTAATTCTCTAACTTCTGTAAATCCTTCGCAGTTTTCTAAAAGATTGTATTTTGCATGTTTGCCTAAAGGCTCAAACAATATCGGTTCTCTGCCTATACTTCTTTGATACTCACTCGTTAAATCCCACAACTCACCTTTAGGATCACCTATTATAAGGCTACTTTTAGGCAAATCATCGCTTAATAGATTAGGCAGAGGAATACTTGTTGTCTTCCCTTCTCCTGTTGGTGCTATAACACAGACACCTTCTAATGTCTTCTTGAAGGTCAATTGAAACTCTTTTGATAATACTAGTCCGTCTGTTCCAGTAAGTTTTCCTAAATCCTTTTTAGTACCTAATTTTGAGGTTGCTAGTTTTTGCTTATTTTTTCTAAATAATAAAACTATATCTATAACCGGGATGCACATTGCTAACCATAATAATTTTTGCATCATTACGAACTCTTCCACCGACAATTACTCCTTGTATATTGATTGTAGATATGGGGTATACTTAAATTTAAAAGGAAGTGATATTATGATATTATTATTAAGTGTTGGTGAAGTTTTGAGTTGGTGCGCTGCTGCTTATTGCTTGTATCGAGGTTTGTTTTAAATTTCTTCAAGTCCGTCTTTTGATGATTTATTAAGACTTATATATTTCAGATAAAATTCACATGCTTCTTTTATAAATGCTGATTTTTCCTCCATGGCGTATATGGCTGCATAGATTTTTTGGTCTTTAGTTGTGTTCTTAAAACTTACAACTATTTTTGACATATTTACGTCCTTCTTTGTATTGTTGTATTAATAATATATACAAAGTTTAATCAATTGGTTACAATGAATTACTCCATAAATAAGAAAAAGTCTAGCAAATGCTAAACTTTTAAATAAACTTTAATTGTTGGTTTTTATCAGAATAGCCTAAAAATTTTAATATTATTCTTTCTCGCTTTTTACCGTAATATTCACTTTTAGTACTACTTTGTAGCTAATTAAAAATCTAAATCAAAATCACTTTCCTGTTTTTTTTCATTTTTCATAACTTTAACCGGCATTTCTTTTTTTATTAACCCTTTAATATAAATGCTAGGACTTAACTGAGATAAGAGAAAATTATACATGTCTTTCTCTGTTTCTTTAAACGAAATGCTAACTTTTAAAGCCAAATTGATTCACCTCTTTTTTTAAAACCTCTGCTATTGGCAAATATTGAATCTTCTATTAATTGAACATTAGGTATTCTATTTTTAAACGCTTTATGAAGCATTATAGCTCCACCACCAACTAACATAATGTCTAAGGTCTTGATACTATACCCAACTTGTAACTCATTCACAAGCCCTTCTACATAGCTTTTAAATATATCTAATGCAAAACCAATATTTCTATCTTCTCCATATATTTTTAATCCATTTTTAATTAATCTTGGTGCATCATCAGCTTTTAGATCAAGTGCATATTTGCTATTAACCATTTTTATAAAATCTGAATATAAATTTAAGGTCCCAATAGGCAAACTATATGGTTTTTTAACTTTTTTATTTTCTAACAATGCGATATCAGTTGTTCTACCTCCGATATCTACAATAACACCGTTAAATTCTTTGTTTATTAAAGCAGCAATGCCCTCTGGATATACTTCTATATCTTCAATTATTAGCTTTCTTTCAATCCCATTTAAACCAATATTCTGCATCCTGTCTTTTAATAATAATTCTTTAAAAGCATTTTTATCTTCTTTGTATTGACTAAGAGGTAAACCCACACAAATCTGATTATTTATTTCATCCGTACTCATTGCTACCGCCGCAAGAAACATTTCTTTAATATATTCTTTTTTAATCTTACGGTATTCAGTATTATATGAACCTTCTTCCATATAAAAAGTACCATCCATGGTTGTTAACGCAATGGAACTGTCAAGTATATTGTCCGTCTTTGCAACTTTAGACGTAAAATTAACACCCTTTGAGGTTTTTGTTGCATAATTACCTAAATCCACACCTATTATCATTAAATATATCTCCTTTTAACTACTTCTTACTATATAGTATTCCATATTGAGCAAAATGTAACCAATGTTGTTTTGCAAAATAAAAAACCCATATACTTACATGAAAGGCAAGCATACAGGCTTTAAACTATTGTGGAATTATATTATTTTATTACAGCAAACATTCAAGAACCTATTACATAATTTGATCTACTTATATTATACAACATATTTACAGTTATAAATTTAATTATGTCAGATTATTTTTGAAGCACGTCTTATAATAGTTCTGGTGATAATTCACTTTTAAGCCAACCTACACCCTCTAACTTAACTACCCATATGTCATATACATTTTTATCTTCAATGAAAGGCTTACACTTGCTTTTAAGCATTTCTACATTGTTTGCTTCTACAATATGTGTCCTACCATTAATATAACTAATTCTTGCTTCTAACATAGCCCATTCCTCCTTAATTTTTATTCCGACTATCTCATTCTCTCTTTTACTCTCATACCAATATCAGAAATTATTTTATTTAATCTCTTATTCTCTACCATAAGCACATCATAATCACGTTCAGCAGAATCAATACCTAACAAAGTATCTACTGAGACATTAAAGGTTTTGGCTATTAGCACTATTCTGTCTAAAGAAGGTTCTCTGTCACCTATCTCGATATGGCTTATCATTGATTTACTGTATTTTAATTTATTTGCTAATTCTAATATGTTCCAATTGTTCCGCTTGCGTAATTTTCTTACCATTTCCCCGAATATATTAATACGTTTCATCCCCATTCTTATTACATCTTTTCAATTAACCATAATCCAACTTTAATTTCTAAATTATCAATTGCTATCGCGAAGTTTTTCAAAGTTTCTTTTTCATCACAAATTTTCTCAAACCCACTACAATAGCCACTTTCTCTATGAATTAACACTTTATTTTTCTTATCAATTATTAATTCAGTATGGTCAAATAAACCTACTTTCATAGTTTTCTCCTTTCGGTTATCAAGTAATCCTCGTTACCTCCACGCTTGCATTTTAAACAATTCTCGATTATGCAACCACTAGCCATTAGTTTTATTCCTTAAGTATTTTTGCCAATTTTCGTTCATTTCATGAAATCCGTCATATATACGTTTTTCATCCGCTCTTAATCTCTTAGCATTTTCGTTATGCCATAGTATTTTCTGTTCATTCTCGTGTATTTTTTTATCTATGTCGCGCTCATTCATATAAATATAATCCTCCCCAGAATTTATTTTAATTCCAAATTAATCTTCTCTATTAGCATCGTTATATCTTTCCTCGAACTCAATTTTGTCTATTGGCACAATCTCTTTTTCTTCACATTCACGCACATACTTTTTATACAATTTTATAACTTTAACCCTTGTTATAATATAACCTCCCTACCATATTTAAACATTATCATAATTATATTATATTCCTAATTGTAATAAATAACAACTAAATGTTGAAATAATATTTAAAAATATTTACTCTTTTATAGGAGTTTCCAATAACTCACCAACATCATTTTTTATTTCATCCAATTTTGTGCCTGCTGAAACCGCTGCCGAACCTTTTAAATGATTTAATAACCACAAAACCTCAGTTTCATCCTTGCATTTTTCAAATAAATCATCCAAAATAACATCTAAAACAAAATGTTTAAGCCTTAGTTTTCCATTTTCACCTCTTGATAGCACTTTATATACCCCCTGTAATTCACAATGTAGCCTGTGATTGATTTTTATTCGATATTTGACTAATCATACCTTTTAATATTAAATCGTCTTAGAAGGCTTATTAGTAGTTAATTTCATAACCACTAAAATGATTAAATTTAATAATTTATTTTTATCATTAGAGTATTTGTCATAATAGAGTTGAATTAACCAATTACGTATTCTGCTCATAAAATATGAAACCCCCGAGGGTAATTCTGTTCGATAATTCTTGTCCGTTTAATTCTTTATATTCAATCAACATTTTAGATAAAATCACACTATACATACTTAAAATTTTAGTATATTTATCAATTTCTTGTGGTGTCCTTTTGGAATCTTCGCAATATTCCGAACATCTATAATACAAATCTAAGCTTTCGTTGTATCTATTACAAAATTCTTTATGCTTGATTTTAAATTCCTTTTCACCCATATCTCTAACCTCCTAATACGGAATAGGTTCGTCTGTGACATAGTTAGGATTAAGCTCCATGTTTTTATTCTTTTCCCACCCATAATTTACTATCTCTTTGGTTCTATCATTGTAAAATCTTAATGTCTTTTTACTAAAATTCATTCTTATAACTTTTCTTATTCCACTTTCACGATCTTTTAAACTTGTAATGAAAGCATCGCACTCCGCATTATCTCCAAAATTTCTTTCTATCGCAATTATATTATCAGCTTTATTGGCGATATTGTTTGAACCACTTATATCCAATTTATCTAAATTACCTTCTTGTGCATCATCTGTTTTAATTTCACCTTTTCCTTTGTTGGGATGCGCAAGTAGAACCACATGAACATTATTGCTAATAGCGAAGTTTTTACAACTTTGAATAAAATTTGCTTGTGCTGAATACAATTCATCTGCTACTTCTTCGAGCTTACTCATAAGATTATCAATCACAAACAACTTAACACCATAGCGATCAGCAGCAATACCCATAATTTTAAAGAAATCATCCATTTTCTTGCTAACTTTGTCTGAACTTCTATCGAATAAATAAAATTTGTCTTGGTGCCATTTTTTTATTTCTGTTATGATATTCGGTTTTAATTCCGCTTTAGACTTATATTTACACTGAATAAATCTAAAATAATCGTCTTTGTTTCCAGCTATTTGTTTGTATAACCAATCCTGTATTTTATGCTCCGACATTTCACCACTGTATAAAAACACTTTTGTATTTTTCATAAGATTATGTGCTATCACCTGGCTTATAAATGTGGTTTTACCTTCTCCGTTTCTACCGAATATTATTGTGAGTTCTTGTTCTTTCCAATCCTCCACATGTTCGTCATATTCAATAAACCCTGTTTCGATACCGTTAGATTGTATTTCGATATTTGATTTATATTCTAATTGCGATACCTCAATTAAGCCTTCTGGAACTTCATTTATAGCTTTATTTATTAATTCTAGAATGTATTTTTCACCCTCATAATAAAGGTCTTCGTTAGCATCTTTGTGTTTTTCAGATGTTATAATTTTTACATTTTTAAGTTTCATTTTTATTTTATCAGCCATTTCAAAACCCGGCTTATCATTATCAGCATAAACTATAAATTCTTTTATACATTGCAACCATTCCCAACAATTATCAATCCAAGTAAGATTATTTGAGCCACTAGGTACACTCACAACATTTTTATAACCACTCTGATAAATTGCCATCGCATCCGGCTGGCCTTCCGTAATTACAAGAGGTTTAGACATATCAATATGTTCCATTCCCCATAAAATCGGCATTGTGTCAAGTTCACAACCACCCTTTAGTCCACCTTTTATAGCTTCCCTATAACTAACGAATACTAATTTACCACCTTTGAAGTACTGAAATACATAAACGTCTTTGTTTGCGAATCTACCTTGCTTAACATTTAATTCATTCAACGTCTGTTTAGTAATTTTTCTTTTATCCATGTAAGAAATTAATGAATCGGTTAATTCTATAGTTTTAATATTCGGGAATTTATATATTTTCTTAGAAGTTTTGTTTTGTAAATGAACTCCGCTTTTACCTACCAATTCCCCGACTTTTTCTACAGCTTCACAAAATGACATATTTTCATAATCTTGATAATATCTATAAATATCAATTTGTTCTCCGCATGAATTACACCTATACATCATTCCTTTAGCAAACCAACTCATAGAAGGTTTTTTATCTGTGTGAAAAGGACAACTCACCATCTTTTTAATTTCTCTTAACCCTAATCCACTTAAAATTATTTCTTTTGCTCGTTGCCCTAAATCTTCTTTTAATTCCACTGCATCTAGCATTAAAAATCATCCCTCCTTGTAACTGGCTTATATTTGGGTTTTTCTTTAATTTGTGTTTTGAATGGCTGATTTAGATAATTTTCAAAATTGTTAACACCAAATAACGTTTGCGGTCTTAAATAAATCCTCATATCCTTTTCATTAAGACTAGGCTCGTGATTCCACTCGATGGTTTTTATGTCTATTACTTTTATGAAATCTCCTAATGTGTATTTAGCGTTATCGTTAAACCTAGCATTTATAAGTTTTCTAGTCGCACTACTATTACTACTAAATTTTTTATCTGCTTTTAAATTTAGGTAATCGATTATTTCTTTAAAAGGTATTTCGGTAGATGTATCTTTTAAGGGTTCGTTATTAGTAATAGGACTTATAGCATTACCTTCTTTACCTTCTTTACCTTCTTTACCTTCTTTATTAGTGGTTAGTTGCTGGTTAGTTGCTGGTTGGTTGCTGGTTAGTTGCTGGTTAGTCTGCTGGTTGCATATTCCTTGAAACGATTGAAATTGCTCGGTTGGTTGCTGGTTAGTATGCTGGTTGAATTTTTCATAATTTACGATAGAATATATTGTAAACTTCGGAGTAGCTTTTATGTTTACAATCATATTATCTTCTAAAAGTCTTTTCAAACACGTTCTAATCCTTTGTTCTCCTATGTTTAACTCTTTACTCCATTGAGTTCTCCCAAATATAAATTCACCATATCCCAAGGTGTATTTTATATTTTGATAATAGCTTGTTTTGGTTTCTTTTTTATACCTAGCTTTACCTAACATGGTAATCCAAATTTTTAAGCAATTCGCATCGGTATAAATCCAATGTTCAAAAATAGACCTGCACAATGGGAATGAATTAAACATTGTATTTCCTCCTTTGATAAATATAGAATAATATCCCTGCGGAGGTAATATAAAATCATGTACTTTTAAAAAAATACGTGTTATAATATAAGTAATATATTTCAAAAGCAACTAAGTTTATAAACCTTCACTTTGTCAACCGGCCATGGTTGGCAATTTTCTTTTTTCAACAATTTGGCATGTTTTTATTATACAACACTTCAACGATATGTGTAAATGATTATTCTTCATATCTATTATCGTGTAAAAATTTTCTATAATCCTGCTCTAAATAATTTCTTTGTATAAAGTCTAATAAATGCCCATATTTAATATAAATATTTTTCTTTAGAAACTTGTCTATACTGTGTTTTCTTATCTTTTCTAATTTGTAATATTCTTTAAATATTTTATTGTAATCAGAAAGTTTAAGATCATAATCAGCCTTTTGGTAATCTCCATATTGAAATTGGTCTGCCATTTTACCGATTTCATCATCTCGACCATAATAGCTATAAATAAGTTCTTTTTCATCTCCGAAGTTTCCTGCTTGATATCTACTAGTATAATAATCACGAAAAGTCCATAAAAAATCTAGTCTGTGCGCAATCCATTCTTTATCCGTTTCCCACTCATCAAATGTATAAGGTTTTGAATATTGTCTGTAATCTTTCATAAAATATAAAACCTCCTTATTATTTGCCTTTGTTTTCTTTTAACCACTTCATCACTGGTTCCAATTCAAATCTTATTTGTGTCCCTATATTGATGAACGGAAGACCTTCCTTGCGCCATCTTGATAATGTCATACTACTCACTTGCAAATATTCAGCTAAATCACGATTAGTTAGTAACTTTGCCACATTTATCATCCCCTTACATTCATTATAGCATGGATATGGATAAAAATACATGTTTAAAAATATTTATTTATGTTGTAACATGTCTATACATTTTCACATAGTATATAAACATAACTAAGAAAAATATAGAAGGAGTGTAAAAAAAAATGAATAAATCTTATGAATTTTCAAATGAGGGATTAAAGAAAGCAATCAATGAACGTCATAGCCATTTAAAGGCGCGCAGAAAGATTTTAATAACAGTTAGTATATTTGCATTAACAAGTGTTTTAAACTTGCCCAGTGCATCAGTAATTGCGTTCAGGTGTCTGTAAAACATACTAATATATAAGGAGTTTGTAAAATTGAATAATAAATTTATATCTAAATTAATATCTGAGGCTAATGGTATAGCAGAATGGTCAAACAAAGAGGGAAAAATAGATACTTACATTGATGGTGTGTATTATCCTACAGGTTGGTTTTATCAAAAAGGAAATTCAGAAAATTTAAAATTAAAAATGATGGAAATGGAATTAAGTTATAAGCAATTAAATAAAATTTATAGACAGTTTTCATATGTAAATTTATCTAAAAGAATAAGTTTTGAGGAATCTATAGACATAATAATTAAAGCGACCTTAGATAAAGTAAATTCATGGGTATTCCATAAAGGTGAAAACGATGAAAAATGGACAGTTGTTAAACCGTTCAATTAATATACGGGGAGTTTATAAATGAATACAATAAATAGTGATTTTAGAAAAATAGAAGAATTGAAAAAGGAAAATAAGATATTAGAAATAAATATGAATGCATTATGTGATGAAGACGGTACTATATTTCGAATGATAGCAGAAAACGAGAGAATCATAGAAACATTAATTAATATATAAGGAGTTTTATAAATGAAAAAATATATTGATGCAATTGAAAAATTAAGAAATGAAATGTTGCAAGAAAAAGAAAAACTCGAAGAAAAAGGCCTATACGAATCAGAAAAATTCATGACTATCGAATCTGTTTTCTGTAAATTATGCGAATTGGAGGTTGCCTTAAACGTAGGTGTGACCAAAATGGAAAGTTTAGAAGATATCGAAATAGAACAATTAGTTTATGATTTATTAAATAAAGACTTGTTGCAACTTTAAATCAAAAGGAGTGATTGTTATTGAGAAAAGTTATAGTTGATGCAATTCGAGAACTTAAATACATGATAGACGAAGAACCGGAGGAATCTTTTGAAAATGCTAAAGAAATGGAAGATTGTATATATGCCTATAACGGTTTAAGTATTATTCAAAAAAGATTAATAGATTGTATTCCAGAAACAGAAATAGAAAGGGATGATTATTGATGAAACCGTCAGAATTAGTTAATTTGAATGATTACAACAATTTATTGGATACGTGGTTATTCGATAAATACGAACTTGATGGATGGGGAGATTATTACGATTCAATGAAAAAATTAGGTTGGAATGAAAACAAAATATATAAAGAATTTAAAATAATACAGTTAGAATTTGAAAAAGACGTAGAAATAGATTAAATTAAAAGGAGTGGTTATTAATGTTATTAAAAATAGATATTGAAATCGAGGATGGATTATTGAAATGTATACCCTTAGATAAATTAGTGAACGAAACATTACTGCAAACACTTTACAAAGAAGAAAAAAATAAAAACATTGGTTCTTTCAAGTTAAAAGTAGAGGAAATAAAAAAGGCCACAATTAAGCAGCCCTCATAGAAAAAAATATATCAAAGGACATTTCGCGTGTCCTTTGATATTATATGCAGAAATTTTAAAAGTGATTGTATTTTGTTTATGATATATTTGTATTATGTTTATAATTTAATTGTAATTTATTTATAATATTTCTGTAATGAATTACAATGTTAGTTTATTTTCTCCAACTTGTGCTGATACAGTTTGTGGAGTTTCATTTGCTTTTAGTGCATCTTGAGTATTGGAAGATACTTCTTTTGTAACAACAACATCAGCTTCATCTTTGACAGGATCATAAACTGGTGCTAATAAAGTTTCTACTTGATTATTAACTTCCCCGACTACACTTTCCCTAAAGTGGTCTAGCTGTGATTGTGTAAGGAATGGGAATTTAGCTAATAGTATTTTATCAAACATGGTGGCCTTTAAATTCCCTGCATTGGGGATTAACTTAAACAATTGTTCTACTTGATAAAATATACCTTTGGCTACTGTAGCACGAGAATTATAAGTATCTGCCCCTAATTTGACCGTCTCTACTTGTTTTTTCTTACCAAGGTATAAACTTACCTGTGCTATTAAATATGTAGTAGCAAGCCCTACAATGGTGAATATAGCTTCTGTTAATATATTTGAAATTCCGTTTATCAATGTATTCATGATAAAACCTCCTTAAATTATATTAGTATTTTGAAAGACTTGAAACCTTTAGCCTCCAATTCTTTTATCCTAGCATCCGCATTTGCTTCATCTGCGAAACTACCTGTTATAACCCGGTATGTTTTATTACCTGTTGTAACTGTTGGCTTAGAAACAGTTGCAGGCTTAATTGTTATGTTTGGAATATCCTTACCTGTAATGCCTTTTACGATTGCGTTTGCTAATTTTTCAGCATTATATTTATTGCAATCACTTTTGGTATCGCAAAAGAATGGCTCCACCAGAATTGCGGTTGCATTAGTATGTTTTAATACGTATAATCCTGGTCTTGAGACACTCCCTCTGTTATGAAAGCCAAGAGTAGCCATTTGTGTATTTATTCTATCTGCATATACCTTTGCTTTTGCACTTATATACTCAACTTCGCAACCACTAGCCTTATCTGTTTGGAAAGCATTTACATGAAGACTAACAAATAAGTCTACTTTGGAATTGTTAGCCTTGTTAACTCTATAGGCTAGGCTTTGACCTAACGTTAATTCACTTTGCGCAGGTGTTACGTTGATTACTGTATGGCCCAGCTTCTGTAATCCCGCTATTACTAAAGCGCCATATTGTCTATTAACTACTGTTTCTATTAAATATCCACCCGCCCCAGTATCTCCGCTGCCACTTCCGTTTAGAGAGTGGCCTAAATCTATCGCAATCCTCATACATTAAAACCTCCCTATTTAAGTATTTCGTCAATCCTTTTATGTGCTGATTTAGTAGAACCTTCAACTGTGCATAATCTAGTGTCCATACTATTTATTTGTCTACTATGTTCCCTGTTATCTAACTTTATGTCATCCATTCCCTTGCTGATATAATCAAGTTTTGTTTCGATTATGGAACTACTTTTAGTTTCACACATAGTCTCTGCTTTTATTTTCGCTTCTGCATCTGCGAGTTCCTTTTTAGCTTGAGTTTCTGCATTTTTTAAATCTTGTTTTGACAATCTTGTATAACTTCTAATCGCTACGAACAATGATACTGCTGCAATGAATATCAAAAATATAGATTTTGTATTCTCGCTCATTTACATTTCCCTCCTATTGTCTTTAATATTTTCTTAAGGTAAAATGGAAATACCTTTGTATTTAAAGGTTTTTGATGCAAGCGGTCAGCCAAAAACAAGCCGCTTGCATTTTTATGTGTTGCGAGTTCTCCTTCCTTAAAACCGATTCAACCTTTATTCTTTAATTGTAACATAACGTTGAAATGGAGGGTATAAAAACAATAATAAAAACACCCATTAATAATGAGTGCTAACATCTTACCTTTTAATTAATTGACGGTCATCAGAACTTAATGAATTATAAAAATCCTTTCTATCTGATTTAGTCATGCCATCGTATTTTTGTTGCAATTCAGAATAACCTGATTCTTTCAATTTTTTAACCGCTGCTTTTTTTCTGCTACTTCTTTCTTTACTGGGTGTATCGTATTTATCAAAAATTGCAGTTGTGCTAGCATGTGGATTATCTTTTAACGCATTTCCAAGTTCTTCATTTAATGCTTTTGAATTAGCAAGTTTCGTTTTGCTATTTTCTGAAATTAGTTCCGTTAATTTTATTTGCTTTTTTTCATTACTTGGTGCAGTATATTCTCTTAACCAATTACCCTCATAAGATTTTTTGGAACTATCATATGATGAATTTGTTGCCGCTTTTGCATAAGTACCAGCACCGCTTCCAACCAGTGCGTTGCCTATGACTTTTTGTACTCCTGATGATGGAGTTTCATTGTTATATTTAAAGGTGCTAGGTACACCAAAAGGAATTGGACCTGCTTCACTTAAAATATACTTAAGAATATTAATGTCATTTTCTGACCCTGTTTTATCGGGATTGCTTATTTTTCTACCTAAATAGTCAGTATTAGAAGCCCAACCAACTCCTGTTCTTAAAAATGGTGACAATTTACCTTGTAATGATTTAGATACACCGCCTAAAACCCCATTTGTTACAACATTGGAAACTAATTTAGTGAAATCGCCTATACCACTTCTAAACAATGAAATGTATACGTCTGGTTGAACTTGTAATTGCAATTCGTGTCCTTTGGGGTTTTTATCTGTAAGATGTCCTGTAAATAAATAGTTCAATCCTTCTGTTAACAAACCACCAGCCACTAAACCTGTTATATATTGACTTCTTGCCGCATTGCCGCCAGGACCTTTTTCAAATGCTTTACCAACCATACGAACGGAAGATTCCGTCCAATCTGGTGCTAAAAGTAGCATTCGTTCAGTTCCTAACGCGGAAGGGTTTTTACCTAATGACTGCCAATTGAGACCACCATACGCTAGGTTAACTTCTTTGGCGATACTAATTTTAGCTTTTGATAAGTCTGCATTAACCGTTTCTGGATGCTTAGACGCAAAATCTAAAACTTTATTTTGATAATCAGTAACTTTAAGCCATCTTTGAATTTTTCCAAATAATAAGTTGTTATTAGCTTCAATAAGATGCTTGCCTTGTTTTAGAATCGGTAAATTAGTTATTTTATCCATTTTTGAACCTGTAGTTGTTAATCTACTTAATGTATCAATATTGGATGATAATTTAGAAGTTGTGCCAGTATGTCGTGCAAAATCTTTTTCGGATACTTGAAACTCTGGACTATCTAAAAGGTGTAAATCGTTCCAATGTCTTATAAAATCTATTCCGCCTTTATTATTATATAAAGCTTGTGCGGCTAATGTGATATGGTGAAAAGTTGAAAATGCCAAATCCATTGTTTTAACAACACCTTGATATTTCTGTATACCTCTCATGCTATCAATTTTTTTAGTTAAATCCGAATCCGTAATTGCTCTCAATCCATTAGCGAGATTTTCAGGTAATACAAAAGGTCTTACTTCATATCCGGTAGCGGTTGGAACATGTTTATCTAATCCGATAACGTTTTTAAATCCTTCTGGGACGTTCTTGCTATAAGAACCTAATCCACTAGTTTCTAATGAGGTAGCAAGTTCTCTAGTGGTATTTGCGTAGGACATTTCTTGATTATGAATTGCTAATAGGTCATTTGCTTTTAATGTTGCTGGTTGCTTACCATTTAAAAGTCCTTCGCTGATATTGTCATAAACTCTTTGCTTACCATGTGAAGTGTTGGGATTAATACCATTGTTTCTTATGTCGGTTTTAACACCTCTAGGAGGTTTAACCCACATTCTGTTTGCGTAATTTTCCCTACCTACATTTATTGCACCTGTTTTTAAAGCATAATCTTTACTTTCTTTATAATATTTTTCAGCCATTTCCACCGCTTTCATAGCGTTCGGAGATAGATTTAAAGCCTGTTTATAACCGTCTCTATAGGTTATCTTAGTGTTAGGTATATAGCTATCCATTATTGGGTCGTTATGGTCTGTCATATCTCTTAAATGATTCATATTACCGCCAGCATCGATAAATAATTGTATACCTTCTTGCTCGTTGGGTGCTAGTTTTTTCATAGTATCCGCTAAGTGATTTCCTGCTGCTATCTGTCCATTTCTTTTACCTATAAAGGCATCGCGTATATTTTGTGACGTTGCTTTATCGTTTTTGCCTGAAATAATCGGCAAAGGTTTATTATCGACATATTCACTGCTTACTTCATGCTCTAGTGAAGGGTCCCAATTTGGATCACTTGGTTTAATATATAACGGTTTTTTAGGTGGTATTTTATCGCCACTATCACCAGGTTTTATTTTAGTAAATTTCATAGGTTTTTCACTCATATTAGCGGTACTGGTCATGTCACTTTTACTCTTAGTTGATTTAGGTAAAGTATCTTCCGCTTTAACAATTCCACTATCTTTTTTAATCTTTTGCGTAGGAACTTTATCCTTTTCAACCTTTGTAACTGGTTTTCCTTCTTTACCTATTATTCCTGTGGCACCTTGACCATCAGCAAAAACACTGATATTTACAGGATTTCCATTTGGCGATTTACCTTTTATGTGGATAATACCATCTTCATTTAGAAAAAGTTTATATTTAATGCCTTTCTCGTCCATTTTTTTAATAAATTTTTCTGTTTCTAATTTCTGCCTAGGAACATCTGTTACTACTTTTTTTGATTTAACAACATTGTTATCGGAAATTTTGTTTTGTTCAGACGATTTTTTCTCAACTATTTTTGTGGAATTTGTTCCGCTTGTTTCTCCTTTAATCATAGGTAACTTATTGATAGTGTCATTTTTTTTATCTACCGTTATTTGTTCTGGATTAAATACCGCATAAGTGTTTGAACCATCTTTTTCAAGTATTTTAAAACCATCATAACCTAACTCTTTAAGTTCGCTTGTGAAGCTATTAACACCTTTTAATTGTCCTAGTGTAGTCGGTTTTGTAATTTTAGGAAGTTCGCCATCATAATTGAAAATATCTTCAAACTGTTGAGGTGTAATTTTATCATTGTTATAGTCCCACATTTTATCATGTTTTAATGTAGCTTTTATAACCCTCCCTTCACCTACGTTTGATTGATATGTTGTTGCATAATTATTAGCGCTTTCTAAACTATCAGTGAAATAAAAAGCATCGCCATATAAAGTACTTTTCTTATTAAACGAATTATCAAATTGTTTAAACTTTTTATTAGTACCATGATATACAAAGTTATCTTTAGTAGTATTTTTAAGCTCTGCATCTTTTAAATTAGGTTGATTATCATCAATATCTATTTTTGCGTCTTTCCCGCTTGTTGTTCCTTCGATAACTCTTGTTCTTTCACTCTTTTGTTCATTTCCCTTAGTTGCAATGCTTTCTTGATTGCTTCCCTGTTTGATATTACCTTCACTTGTATCACCTCCGAATAAATCAGTTTGACCATCATTAACTACTGAATTATTTATCTTTTCTGCAATATTTTTATTTTTACCTAAGTAATCTGTAATATCACTTGTGGCTTTTTCTACCGCTGAATTTAATTTTAATCCCTCCGAACCTATTTTACTAGCATACGTGTTCAATATATCATTAATTGGGTCGCCTTTTTTACCCTTGCCTTGGTCTATTAATTTTAAAACATTATCTAAAATTTCTTTTTTCTTAGCGTTACCAACAGTATTTAAAGTATTTCCAGCATCATTTAAAATATCACTTTTGTTTATAACTTTATTAAATACATTTTTGTTGCTTGTAATAGTGTGCTTTAATTGAGATATGAGTTTCATTTTATCAGCGAAATTGCTACCCATAACATCACTAGTTCCTAGACCATCTAAGGACATTTGTTGGTTCTCTGCTACGTCATTGACCATTCCATTTTGACTACCTTTAATCATATAAATAGCTTCATGCAATTCATTTTTATTAGGATTATTTTTTTGTATATAATCCATTACTGCATTTTGGTTTGCATCATTTTCTTTTGAATCATTAGGAAATTCGCTGCCTATCATTGAAGCTTTGTCATAATCGAGATTTTTATTAACTACATGGTGATATAGTCTGTCATTTAATTGAGCAATATTATAACCTTGAACTATAGATTTATCTTTAGTAGATAATCCTTGTTTCTTTAAATCATCAACAGTGTAATTGCCATCTCTAAATATTTGTGCAGCATCTTTTGGAGTTCCTTGACCCTCTGCTATATTTTGCATTGCTCCGATTTCTCTAGCTTTCTTATCGGTTATACCGTCACTTTCCTTCAGCAATAGCGCATTAACACTATCGGTATTTGTTCTTTGAGCCAATTCAAGCCTGTGATGTCCGTTAACTACCCAGTTCTTACCTTGATTGTCTTGCCATACAGTTATTGCACCAGCTTTACTTTTAACAAACTTATCGGTGCCTTTGAGTTTATCGGTAGTACCTGTTTCAGAATCGGTATTTTCTTTAAATTGGAATCTCTTAGGGTCAACACCAATCGAATTAACTTTTATTGATTTCATTTCTTCACTATTAGAAACACCGTTGTTGTCAGTGGTATCTACCTTTTTCGCGGTGTCGGAAATATGGTTTAAACCTTCGTTATTTGCGTTCTGCTGAACGTTACTACCTATAGGTGCATTAACATTGTCAACTGTTTGCGAGGTGCCGCTAGTTTGGTTTACGTTAGTACCATTATAGCCAGTTAAAGCGGTGTCATTAGGATGCTTCATTTTGTAAACATCATCAATAGAGTTTAATCCCTCATTACTTCCATTTTGTTCAATTACGTCTGAACCCTTTTGAGCTTTTTCTAATACTGTTTGAGCATTGTTTCTATTTATAGTAATGACTTTTTTTCTAACTTCTTCCATGATAGGATTTTCTTGTGGCATATCTTCTAGTTTATTTGCGATTTCAGCAAGTCCTTGCGCTTGGTCAATTTCATCATGTTTCAGTTGAGTGTATTCGCTTTTAGGTTGAGTGTCGTTTGCAATTGGAGCTGATTCCATGGCCTGTTTATATTTTTGGATAACGTTCTTAGTTTCACCATCTGTTTTAGAATTTTTTAATTCATCAGAAAATTTTATTTCCCATTTAGGTATTGCGTTCCCTTTGTTGTCTTGATAATTAGAGTTTTCTATAAATACATTAGCTGATTCTGGAGAATTTTTTAATGTTGAATCGCCTTTGTTGGTTGTTTCGGTAGGTTTTACCCAATATCCGCTTCCTGGTATCGGTTCAGTATAACCCTTTGATTTTATATAACTTGAAGTTTTACCCATTACATCGCCTAAAGCTTTGCCTCCTGCACCCCATAATGCACCGCTTACGAATCCTTCACCAGCACTTTTAGCAATTTGCTTTGTGTTTCCTCCTTGTAGTGAAGTTTCGGTTGCGTTTAATCCTGCAAATTCTGTACCAGTACTAGCTGCGGAAATTCCATATTGAATAGCCTTATTTGCTATTTTATTTGATACATAATCACCGACTACTTTGCCTGTTAATTTAGAAATTCCATTTTCAGCAAGAGTAGACATTTGACCAAATTTAGCAATGCCTGCTTTTTCTAAACTACCGAAACCAAACATACTTCCTACCGCATCTGCAATAAAATCGGTTGCGGCGTTGCCTGTACTTTTATTATCGCTTTGATATGCCCCAGCTTGAAATGCACTTCTTGC